>CAMLRB010000030.1 GCA_946482295.1 uncultured Bacteriovorax sp.
GAAAACATCAATTCCAATTTGGCGGGCGGGACCATCTTTCACTTCATCATTACCAATCATGAGGCATGTTGATGGATCTAGTGTTTTTAAAGTTTGTAACTCCTGATAATAGCCGAGATGCGGTTTAATTGCGCTCATATTTCCCGCGTGAGTAATGAACTCAAAATGTTCATGTTTAATTTCAGCAATCCCCATTCGAAACAAAACGACTTCTAACGGCCAGAGTGGGTTCGTGGCCAGAATCAATTGATAACGCTCTTTCGCCCAGGCGATGAACTCCTTAGCTTCATGAACGGCAAAGAGAGAAGCACGCGCTCTCTCAAAAACTTTGAGACTAGTTTCTGTGAGAATCTTTTCTGATTCTTCAAGTGAACGACCACTTAGTTGACTAAAATAGACAGTTGCCTTTATCCAATTAAATGTCCCGTTTTTTTGATGGGTCGTCTCTCGCATAGAGAGTTTTAGTCTATGAAGGATTGCTAGTCCTCTCCACCAGGGAAATCTATGTTCTCTCAGACAGCTAATGAAGTGAAAGATAAATAAGATCTGCAGAAGGATGGGGTGTGTTCCCAGGATCGTACCATCGAGATCAATTAAAAGAGTCTTGTATTTCATGCTTAGAGTGTGAAAGAAGTGCCCTCCGGTGAAAAGGTGCGCCATGCCTAAACCTTGCCAAGAAAGTTGGCCTGCGAGATCATTGGGAGATGAAAAATTTAGATGCTGATTTGTACCGCCAATATGTTCGTCCGGAATTGGGAAAAGTTCTCTCTGCTTTGCGCTTAGACAATGTCTACCATCGAGCAGAGGGAGAATATCTCTTCACTCATATTGATCAGAAAGAAATTGCTGTTGTAGATTTTCTCGGCGGATTTGGAAGCACAATTCTCGGACACAATCACATTGACATTTTAAAGACAATAAATGAGGCCATGAAAGAAAAATGGCCGCAGCACTCACAAGCTTCGTTAAAAGTGCGAAGCGCTCACCTGGCTGAAAAACTAAATTCGGAAGTGAAGAGAAGATTAAAAGATGAGCGTGACTTCGTAACCACATTAGCGAACTCTGGCACAGAAGCGGTAGAAGTAGCACTCAAACATTGTCTACTTGAGTGGACTGAAAAACGAACACTCTTTATCAATAAAATTAAAGCACAAATGATTCACAAAAGAGTTCAAGGTGATATTAAAAAACACATTGAGCACTATTTAGAAAAAGTGGAAAACCTCACACCTGTGATGATCTCCTTGGAAAAATCTTTCCATGGAAAAACATCCGGGGCAGTGGCCATGACGGCAAATTCTGCTTACAAAAAAATGTACCAGACTTCTCCTGTTGAAGTTCGTTTTTATTCACCTGAAGAAATGCCTGCGCTTGCAGAAATGATCATAGCTTCGGATGAAACTTTAAAACTTTCTCCAGAGCTTTCTGTCTCGTTCAATCCCATTGCAGGATTTATTTATGAGCCTATTCAAGGGGAAGGGGGAATAGAAGAAATTCCAGAAGCTTTCTTGAAGGAAGTTGCTCGCAAGCTGAATAAGCGGCGTATTCCTCTTATCTGCGATGAAATTCAATCGGGACTTTTTCGAACGGGAAAATTTTTATGTTCTGAGTGGTTTGGCATTAAGCCAGATTACATTTTATTGGGGAAAAGTTTAGGAGGAGGAGTCGCCAAGATTTCAGCTACGATGATCGCCCGTGATCACTACGTTGATGATTTCGGATGGCTGCATACATCAACGTTTGCAGAAGATGATTGGTCTTCAGCAGTGGCATTGAAAACTTTAGAGACTCTCTTCTCAAATGAACAACACATAGTGAAAAATGCGGAATCATTTGATAAAAAAATCCGTTCAGAAGTAGCAACCCTTCAAAAGAAATTTCCACATGTTTTGAATTTGGTCAAAGGCCGAGGTTTTTTTCTCGGCATTGAATTTAATTTTGGTGAAGAGGCTCCGCTCACAGATCTACTCAATGGTCTCTATGAACATGGCCATGCGACTTATCTTTACACTAGTTATTTGTTGCACCAACATCATGTGCGAGTTGGAGTCACATTAAGTGCTCCTGAAATTCTTCGTTTGGAGCCAAGCGCTTTTATAAGTGACGAAGGTATCCAAAAACTCATTAAAGGATTAACTCAGCTTTGCGATGTGCTTTCGAAACGCGAAAATTTAAGGCTTACTTCTCATTTGTGGGGACAAACTTTCTCGTCGGAACAACTTGAAACAGTATCGGATGCAAAAGCAAAAATTATTCCAGTCGAAAAAAGTAATCTTCTGCATATTGGATTTCTCACTCATGTGGTTACGCCGGTTCAAGCACAGTCGTTAGACAAAGCTCTTGTTCATGTCGATCCACAAAACCTTGATCGTTTTTTAAAAAATTATGCTAATCAAGCAACTCCCTTTCGTTATTTCCAAAAAATGATAAAGGGTGAAAACGGGAAAGAGATTGTTCTCAATCTTTATGGAATCATGCAGCCTTCATCCTATTTTGAATCGAGCCTTCGCGCTCAAGATTTTAAAGCGGCAAGACTTGTTCAAGAAGCAGTAAATCTCGCTGAGTCGCAAGGCATGAGTTATTTCGGACTTGGTCAATTCACGAGCATCGTTTCAGAAAATGGATTACTTCTAAGATCTAAAAAAATGCCAATTACTACAGGAAATAGTCTCACTGCTGCGATGGCGATTGAGGCGATAAAGCATCTCTCGGAACAAAAGAAAATTGATCTAAAAAAAGCAACAATAGGTGTTGTTGGCTTTACCGGAAATATTTGTAACGTTCTTACTCAAGTTATTGCGGATGAAGTGACAAATCTAGTCCTTATTTCACGAAAAGAGAGTACCGAACAAAAAGTTTCCGAAGCGGTTGAACTTCTTCTGTCCAACACGAATTTGAAAAAAGAGAATCTCATTCTTACGAACGAACTATCAGAACTTAAACATTGCGAGATCGTCATCGTTGGAACAAATTCAGCCAATGAAATTATCAAGTCAGAAGACATTAAAGAAGGAGCAATCGTTTTAGATATCTCCATTCCGAGCAATGTTCAATCAGATGTTAAAAAACGAAAAGATGTTACTTACCTGCAAGGTGGATTGGCCAAACTTCCTTTTGATCAAGTTGTAGATCATGCATGGGTTCCGCTGAAGACAGGGGATTGTTTTGCATGTATGGCAGAAACGATCGCCCTAGGACTTATTCATAAAAAAGAATCATATTCCTTAGGGAGAATGAATAAACCCCAAGTTTTAGAATCTTTAAAGCTAGCACGTGAAACAGGCATCGTTCTTGGTGGAGTTCGTAAATACTAATGAATATTTTTGGAATTTTTATTATTGCTCTCTTGTCAATGTTTACGGCCCTAAAGTTGTGCGGTCAAGACTTTTGGGTCTTATGGGTTGTAGGACAATTCACACTTGGAGCGTCGATTACACTATGGTTTAAACTTCTTCAAAGTTTTGCAGCAGGGAAGGAGATCAAGTATCATTGGCTTAATCTCATTGGCGGACACATTGCCAGTTTTTTTGTTGTTTTACCCTTTAATCAATTCCGTTATCAAACTCCTCAGGCCATTCCGCTGGAGAAAAAGTTTTTTCCTCCCCTCAACGTTATGTTGTATTCGATGAAAAACTTTTGGAATATTAAAAAATTATTTAATCTTTTCCCAGATAAAAAAATTCGATTTCAATTCATCTTAAGTATCTTTGTTATGAATTTTCTCTTTTTCTATGTGATTCCGACGACAGATCAATTTTGGAAGAAACATATCGTAGGTTATCTTCTTTTTTTAGTGGCAGCAGAAAGAATTATTGAGCGTCAGCAAGCAGCCGAATCGCAAGATCTTGCGCCTGAACTCTAAGTTCAGGCACCGCTGTTGTTTCCCATAATTCACCACGTTTAAGGGCCCCTATTGTGTGTGCCCAAGGCTGGAGACTTTTCACTCCTAAATTAAAGTGATCAGCTTGAACAACACCCTTAGCGATCAACTTCGTAATCATCGGATTTGAAAACAAAGAAAGACCTTCACAGCGAAGAACATTCTTTGTTTGAGCTTTGAAAGGTTTGAAACCGATCGCTTTTACTTCAAGCTGACCTTTTTCAATGAGATTCGAAAGAATTTTGTGATGCAATGGTGAGAGTCGGTGACGATGAGAGTCCCAATATGGACGAACATATCGGAGAAACTGACTTTTTTCATGTTCACTAAATTTTTGCCAGAGTTTCTGAGCGTGAGGACGAACAGCATCGAAAACTAAACGCCAATCATATTTTTTGCATTCAAGATGAATGAAAGAAACGAGGGAAGAAAATTTGAAAGTAAGCAAATCTGTATATTGTGGACGAACAATGTCGCTTGGAAATAAGACATGCGGTCGTGGAAGTAATCCACGTCGAGAGACAACTGTTATTTTGCTCGTATAGTTTTGAGCAATGAGTGTCACGACAGCATCAACCATAGAGAGCCCACTTCCAAAGATGGTAAGCGGACCTTGCATTTTTTGAAGTTGTCCTAAATTCTCAAGTGGAGGTGTCAGTCCAATGGCCAAAACAAGTTCATCAAAATAGACAGGAAGATTTTTGCTAAGAAGAAGAAGTTTTCTATCTGGTGTGATGTTAATAACTTCATCTTTAATGAGTTTAACCTTAACCATTCCTTTACAGCTGACAATGGCCTCTTCTAAGAGTTCTTCTAGGTAGTCACCATAGTATTTGCGAGAGACAAATTCATGAGGTTCAGCATGAATATCTTTTGATTTTAACCAATCATAAAAATGGTCCACACGATCGGGAAAAGCCCCCATTTGATTTGCGCGAACATTTAAGAGAAGAGTGTTATTCAAATCAGCGTAAGCGGGCCCACGAGCAAAATCATTTTTTTCGATAAGATAAAGTTGCATCGGTTTAGTGGCCCTTTTCATCAATTGAATGGCCACCATTGTTCCGGAAAAACCTGCACCTAGTATTACAATAGACTTCATTCGAAAAGTCCGCGTTTTTCTAAGAGTCTCATAATTTGATCTACGCATTGAGAGAGATTTAATTGGGACGTGTTTAGAACAATTTCTGCTTTTTTAGGTATTTGATATTCAGAATCGATGCCGGTAAAACCTTTAATTTCACCTTTACGTGCTTTTTTGTAGAGGCCTTTGGTATCTCGTCTTTCACATTCTTCTAAACTGCAGTCCACGAAAATTTCAATGAACTCAACGTTGGGCATGAGTGAGCGCACCATTTGTCGATCTTGTTCAAACGGTGAAATAAGCGCGGCGATAGCGAAAGCTCCAGATTCGGCGATAAGTTTTGCCACTTCGCCAGTTCGTCTGATATTTTCTTTACGGTCTTCAGCAGAAAATCCCAAATCTTTACAAATTCCTTTACGAAGATTGTCGCCATCCAGAACAATTGAATGAGCATTTCGTTGAAAAAGTATTTTCTCAAGTTCTTTCGCGATTGTAGATTTACCCGCTCCTGATAATCCCGTTAGCCATAAAACGGCGCCTTGGTGTCCAAAGCGATCTGTACGTTCCTTTCGACTAACGTGTCCGGTTTCCCTGAAGACTTGAATGGTGTTTGGATTGAGAACAACTCCTCCGCCCACAATGCGGTGATCATCAAGAAGAACAAATCGTCCGGTATTTTCGAATTGCTGAAAAGAGTCGCACACGATTCCTTTTTGAAGCTTGAGGATCGCTTCGGCCGCTTCATGGGGTTCTAGTTTGTCGGCTTCTGATGAACTGATAGCATCCACAGCGGGATTGAAGATATTAAAGAGAGTCTCTACTTTGCATTCACTTTCTTGGGTGAGCATTTTGAATTTATAATTTTTCCCTTTTTCTAAGGTCTTTGGTGACATCCAAAAAAGAGAAACATGCATCTGATGAGAAAGCATGGGGGAACTTTCATGATCTTTAAATCCTACTTCTCCGCGTTCGAGAAAGAGGGGATCGTGGAGAGTGAATCCAACTGATGTGCCAGTAGATGCCGAGAGTGGTTTCACGGCCGTATTCCACGATTCAATACTTTTGATTGTTGATGAAGACCCACTTGGAAGAAATTTAATTTTATCACCGACGTTCAGCTGACCGTTTTCAATTTTTCCAGCATAAATGCGATTGTCATCAAACTTATAAACATCTTGCAATGAAAAACGTAGATGGTCGTTCATTGCTTTTTTTGTCGACGCGAGAGAGAGTAATGTTTCAGCGAGAGGTTCACCTAGATACCAAGAGAGTTTTTTACTTTTACTTAATAAGTTTTCACCCATAAAGGCAGAAACTGGAATAACGTTAAAAGCTGTAGCTTTGAAAGACTTTAAAATTCCTGAAACTTCCTTGTGCAGTTTTTCAAAATGATCTTGAGAAAATGAAACAAGATCCATTTTATTAATAACGACTACGATTTGTTTGATTCCCAACATTGTAAGAATATAAGCGTGACGTTTAAACTGTTCGCGCACACCTTCCGCAGCATCAAGCATAATGAGAGCAACGTCTGCTGTTGAGGCGCCGCTGATCATATTTTTTAAAAATTCTTTATGACCGGGAGTATCGATAATCAGAAAATCTTTTTCTTTATAGGTCCAAGGTATTTCTGTTTTATCAATCGTTATTCCTTCCTTCTGTTCTTCTTCAAAAGCATCCAGCAAAAAAGCAAATTCAAATTTCTTTCCGGAATTTGCACAAATGCTTTTTACTTTTTCTATTCGCTCCGGAAATATTTGACCTGTATCTGATAACAATCTCCCCACTAGAGTGGATTTACCATGATCAACATGTCCAGCAATGACAACTCGAAGATTCAGGGAGGACAGATGGATATTCAAAAAACAATTCTCAGTCAGTACATGCTTTTAAATAACAAACCAACGTTCAAGCAGATCGCCGCAGATACCGGCATTCAAACGACGAGAGTTTTTCGTCTTTTTAACGGCAGCACAATGAAACTTTCCGAATACCAAATCTTTAACCGCAAAGTGAAAGAAAAGATGGGATTGACGGGCGGATTAGAAGACATCGCTTTTGAATGTTCAATGAAACTTTCACCGGAATCAATAAAAGAACTAGAGGTATTTCTTAAAAGAAAGATTTCGATGTGGACCCTCACTCAAATCGAAAAACAAACTAAATTTTCAACTTACACAGCATAACTAACGCCAGGAGTTAAAACCATGAAAGACGGATTATTAATGATCGAGAGAATTGTAATTGAGTCCCTTAGTAAGAAAGAAAAGAACATTCAAGAGATTGAAATTGATACGAATTTGTCTCACGGACTACTGTTAAACATCTTGCCTAACCTTTTGATGAAAAACATGATCCGATATCAAAGAGGTACATATTCCATTGATAAAGAAAGCTGCTTTCAATGGTTAGGTGAAGTCAATAAAAAGGAAAATATAAAGGAGGAAGCTAAGGAAATATTCACATCGCTAGTAAACCAATACTTCAGTGAAGATTTGGCCGTCCAAAAAGTCAGCGGACCACAACTAAAAATCCAAAAAATGTGGTTAACCCGAGACGAAGAACTCATTCTCAAATCCCATATGGCCACCCTTGAGGGATTTTTCCAGAGTGTGAAACAGGCAAGAAAACAAAATCCACAGAGAGAAAAGACCTGTGAGCAACGAGTGGTGATCTGGGGATTGTCCCAATATTCGGATTTGGTTGATGGGGCCTTGAGAGCGGTCTAAAAAATTTTTCAAAAATTTAATTTTTTCTCAACTGAGTAGTTGACTAGCTTATCGCAAAGGTAATATAAATTTAAAGCTAATGTTTTAGTTACTCACTCGTCATCTTAACGAAACTTAAGGAGAATAAAGATGAAAAAATTACTAGTTCTTGCTCTTGTTGTATCTGCTGTATCTTTCGGTTGTTCAAAAAAAGAAGAAGCTCCAACTACTGAAGCTGCTCCAGCTGCTACTACTGAAGCTGCTCCAGCTACAGAAGCTGCTCCAGAAGCTGCTCCAGCTACAGAAGCTGCTCCAGCTGCAGAAGCTGCTCCAGCTACAGAAGCTGCTCCAGCTCACTAATTAATTTAATACCGCGATAAGCGTGTTAAGTAATATAGCGAAGGCCTCGAAAGAGGCCTTTGTTATTTTTAACGTATGAGTTTTAAATCTTCACTACTTCACTTCATTGGCAGCCATCGATTCCTCAATCGTAAGCTTAGATCGTTTCTTCCGCAGACCTCAACTTTAAAAATCTCAAATAATTTTAGCCTCGCACTCGATCCTAAAGATCTTTACGGGCCATCTTATTATGTGATGTACGGAAAAGCGGCGGCATTTTATCACTATGAGGAAGAGCTGAAGGCCGACATCGTTCAATACCTAAAGCGCGATGGTGTTTTTCTGGATGTAGGCGCAAATATTGGTCTCATTAGTTTTTTCGTGAAAAAACTTTTTCCAGAATTGAAAATTTATTCGTTTGAGCCAGGTGAAACTGTCAGCACGTGTTTCGCGCAAACAATAGCCCTGAACAAATTGGAAAATATTGAATTGGTGAAAAAAGGAGTTTCTGATAAGTCGGGGACTGCTGAATTTTTTATTGATCCGAAATCGACTGGTGGATCATCTCTCACTCGTAAGCATCATGAAAAAAATAATAAAAACATTGAGCGCATAGAGCTTGTTAGTCTCGATGATTTTATTGCTTCGACTGGTGTTGTTCCTCAACTATTAAAAGTCGACGTTGAAGGACATGAGAACAAAGTTCTGCAAGGGGCTCAAAAACTTATTCGCAATCACAAACCGACAATAATTATCGAAGCCGATCACAAAAACATTCTGGATGATCTCAATTTATGGCAGTCAACATTCGCGGGCTACCAGTTCAGACCTGTTGGCACTCACGTTTTTTATTCCGTAGATAAATTAGAAACTGTTGTTCGCGAAAGAATTAAAACAGGACGCTCGCTCTCTGATTATCTATTCGTTCCCAATTAGCCAACGTACCCATGTTCATTCAGCATGTCTTTTACAAGATCGATGAACTTGTGGGGAATGTCTTTATTTTCAGGAGACTCTTCACAACATTGAAGATAGCCGAGCATCTTCAAAAAAGGTGTTTTGCGATTATTTTCGTTAAGCCATTCATTAAAATAAACTATCACTGTAAGCCACGCACCTAGTGAATATTCGGAATGATCAACGATTCTAAAAAGTGTATCAATTCCTGTCGTACCCATAGGGCGCTCTTTGGAATCTTGATAGAGAAGTTTAATGAGAACTTCAGTTTGTTCAATCGTCGCAGCACCTTTAGTGAGTCGAACGAGATTTCTGTCGCTGAGAAATTGATGGGGAATAGTGGCACGTGCATGTTCGAGTACTGGACGCCATTCTTCACCTTTGTGAGTAATGACGTCTTCAAATGTGTTGATCTGAGGTTTCATTCTAAGTGCTGTATCCTAAATTAGGAGATAACCATCGCTCCACATCTTTTTTACTCATCCCTTTTCGGCGAGCATAATCTTCAACTTGATCAACGCCAATGAGTCCTACATTAAAATATTTTGCTTCTGGATGATTGAAATAAAACCCTGAAACAGAACTCGCAGGGTTCATAGCAAAGTTCTCAGTCAGAGTTACTCCAGTATTCTTTTCTGCCTGCAGTAGTTCCCACAAGATTTTTTTCTCAGTGTGATCAGGACAAGCAGGATATCCTGGGGCCGGACGAACGCCACGATATTTTTCTGCAATAAGATCTTCATTACTTAAATTTTCAGTGAGACCAAATCCACACAGTTCACGAATTTTCTTGTGAGTGAGTTCTGCTAAGGCCTCTGCTAATCTATCACCGATCGCTTTCACCATAATAGATGAATAATCGTCACCTTTAACTTCAAAAGATTTGGCGTAAGATTCGACTTCAGGACCTGCTGTTACGACGAAGGCCCCCATATAATCATTGTGACCTTTTGGCGCAATGAAATCGGCAAGACTTTGATAAATTCCATCGTCTCCTAATTTTTCTTTTTGCTGGCGAAGGAAATGAAATGTGAAATTTTCATCTACGACAACATCGTCACCCTGGGAGTAAGACGGGAAGAGTCCCACACATGCTTTAGGAGTGAAACGTTTATTCTTCACAATATCTTCAAGGAGAGTTTTGGCATCGTTGAAAAGTTTCTGAGCTTCAGCGCCATATTTTTCGTGGCCTAAAATTTTTGGATAAGTTCCTTTTAATTCCCATGTCCAGAAAAGTGGCGACCAATCGATAAAAGGGACAATCTCTTCTAATTTTATTTCAAAGTTAAAAACACCTGTGCGCGTGGGTTTCGCGATATCAGTTTGCGACCAATCAGTTTTTAATCCATGAGCTTGAGCTTCTTTTATCGGAATAAGCACATTTTCATTTTGATAATTAAGATGACGTTCACGAAGTTGGGCAAAACTCTCGCGCATGGAGGTTGCGTATTTTTCACGGCGTTCAGGGCTCAAGAGATTTGTACAAACTTCAACAACTAACGAAGCATCACCCACGTGAGCAATAGGAGCATCATAGTGTGGAGCAATTTTAATGGCCGTATGAGCTTTAGAGGTCGTTGCACCACCAATGAGAAGTGGAGTTGTGAAACCTTGGCGTTTCATTTCCTGGGCGACATAAATCATTTCATCTAAGGATGGAGTGATGAGACCTGAAAGTCCGATGATATCCGCTTTCATTTCTTTGGCCGTATCAAGAATTTTCTGAGCTGAAACCATAACACCGAGATCGATGACTTTGTAACCGTTACAAGCGAGAACAACACCAACAATATTTTTTCCGATATCATGGACGTCACCCTTAACAGTGGCGATAACAAAAACACCTTGCTCGCGAACAACTTCTTTTGCTGCAAGTTTTTCCTGCTCCATAAAAGGCTCAAGATAGGCTACGGCTTTTTTCATAACTCGCGCTGATTTAACAACTTGAGGAAGAAACATTTTTCCTTCACCGAAAAGTTCACCAACGATTTTCATTCCGTCCATTAAAGGACCTTCGATGACATTGAGAGGTCTTCCGAGTTTTACTCTCGCTTCTTCCGTATCTGATTCGATAAATTGATCAATACCCTTTACAAGAGCATGGGCCATTCTCTCTTCCAGAATTAAGCTTCGCCATTCATCGACTTTTACTTCAGCTTTGTTGCTGTTTTGCGATTTTAGTTTTTCAGCAAGTTCCAAAAGTTCTTCTGTGGCCTGCGGGTGTTTGTTGAGAACAACGGCTTCGCATTTTTCACGAAGATCTGGATCGATATTGTCATAAACAGCAAGCATACCAGCGTTCACAATTCCCATGTCCAAACCAGCTTTGATGGCATGGTAGAGGAAGACGGAATGGATTGCCTCGCGAACTATATTGTTTCCACGGAAAGAGAACGATAGATTGGAAACACCACCGCTCGTAAGTGCACCTGGGCAGAGTTGTTTAATTTCTTTAACCGCTTCTATGAAGTTCACACCATAAGAGTTGTGTTCATCAATACCAGTCGCGACTGTTAAAATATTTGGATCGAAGATAATATCATTAGGTTCAAAACCAATCTTTGTTGTGAGGAGATCATAAGCGCGTTTACAGATGCGAACTTTTTCATCTTTCGTAGCTGCTTGTCCCTGTTCATCAAAGGCCATTACAACAACAGCTGCACCATATCTCTGCGCCAGACGAGCTTGTTCTAAGAATTTATCTTCACCCTCTTTTAAGGAAATTGAATTGACGATTGATTTACCTTGAACGCATTTTAATCCTGCTTCAAGAACTTCCCATTTAGAGGAATCGATCATAATAGGAACGCGAGCGATATCAGGCTCGCTGGCAATCAAATTTAAAAAGTGAGTCATGCACGCTTTGGAGTCGAGAAGACCTTCATCAAAGTTGATGTCAATGATGTTTGCTCCGTTTTCAACTTGCTGGCGGGCCACACTGAGAGCTTCATCAAAATTATTTGCGCGAATGAGTTTGGCAAAAAGTGGGGAGCCGGTGACGTTTGTACGTTCACCGACCATATAGAAAGGGTTGCCGTGTGTACCTTTAATTGTAAAAGACTCTAGGCCTGAAAGCCTAGTCGCATTAGCGATATACGGGACGATTCTAGGTTTTTTTGTCTGACATTTTTTTACAATCGCAGAAATGTGATCAGGAGTTGTTCCACAACATCCACCAAGAATATTGATAAATCCACTGTCGACAAATTCTCCGACATATTTCGCCGTCATCACCGGTGTTTCATCATAACCAGTGGGAGAGAGTGGGTTTGGAAGACCAGCGTTTGGATAACAGCTGACAAAACAATCAGCGATTTTAGAAAGCTCTTCAATATAGGGGCGCATTTCCTGCGCACCAAGAGCACAATTAATACCCACTGAAAGAGGTTTAGCGTGACGAACAGAATGCCAGAAAGCTTCTGTTGTTTGACCAGATAATGTTCTTCCTGAAGCGTCGGTGATCGTCACTGAAAGCATCAGTGGATACTTTACCTGATTTTCATCTTGAAGTTTTTCAATCGCAAAAATCGCGGCCTTTAAATTGAGAGTATCGAATGTTGTTTCAGGGAGAAGAATGTCTGCTCCACCTTCTATAAGTGATTTAGCCTGCTCGTAATAGTTCTCAACCATCTCGTCGAAACTTGTCACACGGTAAGCAGGATTATTTACATCTGGGGACATGGAAAGTGTTCTACTTGTAGGTCCGATTGCTCCAGCAACATAACATTTACGACCTGGATTTTTTGCCATGAATTCCAAACAAGCTTTTTTCGCTAGTTTAGCAGCTTCAACATTGAGTTGGTGAACGATATGTTCAAGTCCATATTCTTTTTGATTGAGGCGAGTTCCAGAGAACGTATTGGTCTCTATAATATCAGCGCCAGCTTTTAAATATTGGGTATGAATTTCATGAATGACATCAGGTCTCGTTAAGACAAGCAGATCATTGTTACCTTTCAAATCATTTGGATGGTTTTCAAAGTGTCCTTTTCGGAAATCATTTTCTTCCAGTTTGTATCTTTGAATCATCGTGCCCATGGCACCATCAAGAAAAAGGATTTTTTCTTTTAACGTATCTTCTAATTCAACCAAGATCGGATGCTTTTTCATTTGAGTTTTACTTTTGGAATTTTTTAACAATATCCACAATAGTGTTAGTGTCGTTCATGATGTAGAAGTGCACGCCTTGGACACCGCCTGCGAGTAATCCTTCTACTTGTTTATTGGCCCACTCTTTTCCGATGGCCACAACGTTCTTAGGATCTTTCGTGACCGATTCAACAAGTTCATCCGGGAAATCAATATAGAAATTTTTCGGAATGCTCACGAGCTGAGTTGTATTCTTTAAAACTTTAATTCCTGGAATAATGGGAATGGTAATTCCAGCTTCACGGGCCAATCGCACGAATTCGAAATAATGTTTATTATCAAAAAACATTTGAGTGACAACATAATCAGCACCAGCATCAACTTTCTTTTTCAGGTTTGCGATGTCTAGTTTTAGATTAGGAGCTTCGAAATGTTTTTCAGGATATCCAGCAACTCCGATGCAGAAATCGAAAGTAGATCCCCCTTCGATATTTTCGAGGAAGATGCCATTATTCATGTCTCGAACTTGTTCAACTAGCTCAGAAGCATAATTATTTTGAGTACGGCTCTTATGCATTTCTTTTTTATAATTTGGTCCATCACCTCGAAGTGCGAGAACGTTATGAATACCTAAGAAGTTCAATTCCAAAAGAGCATCTTCCGTTTCTTCACGTGAAAAACCGAGACTCAATAAGTGAGCAACTGTATCGATGCGAAAGCGGTTTTGAATAATTCCGCAAATCCCAATTGTTCCTGGGCGTTTCTTATAAATTTTTCTTTCAATCGATCCGTCTTCTCGCTCATTGTAATATGCAGCCGAGGCATGAGCTGTAACATCGATCCACGAAGGATTTAGTGGAATTAATGCCTCAACTATATCAGTGATGTCCTTCACTGAACGACCACGAGGTGGCGGAACAATTTCATAGCTGAAAAGTGGATTTCGGGCTTTTTCTAAATGTTCTATAACTTTCATACTTTCCTTATTTTAAACTATGCTTTTTCACTATGTATTGTAACAATAGTAATGAGTTTTAGGTATTGAATAAAGCAGGGCCTTGCGTGGGTGATTGGTACCAGATCGAAAACAACTCTTTCATAGTACAAGTCAACAGCAATGGGGCTGAAATCAAGCGTCTTTTTTCTCGAACTTGGAACAGAGAACTTCTTTGGCTGGGCGACGAAAAAGTTTGGAATCGATCTTCTCCTATTCTTTTTCCCATTGTGGGAGCACTCAAAGATGGAGCTTACCAATGGGGCGGTAAGAAATATCAGCTTGGGCAACACGGATTTGCACGTGACACAAATTTTCAATGTGTTGAATGCAGTTCTATGGAAATTGAATTCAAACTCGAAGCATCTCAAGAAACATTCAAGGTTTATCCCTTTTTGTTTGACCTTCATATTCAATACAAACTCGATGGAGATAAGCTTACTATCGTTTACTCAGTAAAAAACACAGATCGCCAAACAATTTATTTTTCAATTGGGGCCCATCCTGCCTTTGAAACAAAAAATATTCAAGATTATGAAATTCAGTTTCAAAAAGAAGAAAAAGAATATTTTCAACTCAATAATGGTCTAGTCGATTGGACGAAGCCGCATACATTAAAAAATACAGTCATCACTCTTTCACCTGAAGTTTTCCAGAATGATGCACTTATCTTTAAAAAACTAAAATCTCCTTATGTTGATCTTGTAGATAAAAAAAGAGATCAAGTGATAAGAGTTCACTCTCATACACCGTTTTTTGGCATTTGGGGAAAAGGGGCAGTGCCTTTCGTCTGCTTGGAACCTTGGCATGGTGTCAGCGATAGCGCAGATCACAACGGTCAACTCCAGAGCAAGAATGGCATAATCGCACTTTTAGAAAACGAAGAATTTATGTTTTCTTACTCGATAGAAATGTTAAAAGGCGAAAATTGAAAATTCTTATACCACTAAAAAATCGTGGCTCCTCCGGCAGTTATGAGGACAATGTTCTCATCCAAGATGAAGATACTTTCATCATGGATAATCATCGCCTTGCGCTTTGGTGTTGGTTTCAAAAAATGCAAAAAGGACAGAGGTACAATCTTTTACATATTGATGCTCATCCCGACTTGAGTGAATCAGCTCTACCGCACTTTAATCATGATTTATGGACGATGAATTTGAATGACTATCGTACTATTTTACAAAAAGACATAAATGTTCCTCTTTTTCGCTGGGATAATTACCTCGAAATTTTCTTAAAAAAATATCCTGAACAAATAGGTGTTACTTTTTCAGCCACTCATCATCAAGGATCTGATAAGGAATTATCAGAAGAGATTAATCCCTTTTTCCTTCCCAAATTTATGAATGCCGTATTTAGCGGTCAGCGTTTTGTGAACGACCTTCCCTGGATTGTGAATCTTGATCTGGATTACTTTTTTTCAGCGGCACCAGAAAAATATGAACTTTTTAGTGATGAGATTTTGGAATCGATCGCTGCTGCGATTGAAGTAGGACAAAAGAATTCGATGATTAAAATTCTGACAATTTCATTGAGTCCAGAGTGTTGCGGATCATGGGATAAGGCCGAACTTATGTTGAAAAAGTTCGGCCGGAAGCTTTAATTAAATCTGTTTTTTGAAATATTCAATTGTTTTTAAGAGACCTTCTTCCAACTGAATTTTTGGTTCCCACCCAAGCAATTCTTTTGCTTTTGTGATGTCTGGTTTTCTTTGCATAGGATCGTCTGAGGGGAGTGGTTTGTAGACGATTTTAGATTTTGAATCTGTAAGCTTAATAACTTTTTCTGCTAGTTCTAAAATTGTAAATTCATTTGGATTTCCGCAATTAATTGGACCTGTAATTGAATCATCTGAATTCATGAGTCTTACAAATCCATCAATCAGATCACTTGAATAACAGAAACTGCGAGTCTGGTTTCCTTGGCCATAAACGGTGATGTCTTGGCCTTTGAGCGCCTGAACAATAAAGTTACTTACAACGCGTCCATCTTCTGGATGCATGTTAGGTCCATAGGTATTAAAAATACGAATGATTTTAATCTTGAGTTTATGCTGACGGTGATAATCCATGAATAGCGTTTCAGCAGTTCTTTTTCCTTCATCGTAACAAGAACGAATTCCAATAGGGTTTACATTTCCCCAATATGATTCTTGTTGAGGGTGGACATGAGGATCACCGTAAACTTCGCTTGTCGACGCTTGGAAAATCTTGGCACCTGTTCTTTTTGCGAGACCCAACATATTGAGTGAACCAAGAACAGATGTTTTCATTGTTTTGATAGGATTGAATTGATAATGAACCGGACTTGCTGGACAGGCCAGATTGTAAATTTCATCAACTTCACACATGTAGGGCTCTACAATATCATGGCGAACCAATTCAAAATTCTTATAATCCATCAAATGTTGGATGTTTTGCTTTCTTCCAGTAAAGAAATTATCCAAACAGACTATTTCATTTCCTTCTTTTAAGAGTCGCTCAGAGAGATGTGATCCAAGGAAGCCTGCGCCCCCAGTGATAAGAATTTTTTTAGACATTTTAATTCCTGAATTTTTTTTTCATTATGACATGGACACTTTAAATACTCTAGAGGCTTCTAATCTAATACTTCTTTACACTAATGATTGTTTTTCTTAAGATCATTTTTATGAATGAAATGTCTGATAAAATGTCTAAATCGATGTCTTTTATGATCTTTGGATCACTGTTATTTTTGGCTATCGGTGTTTTAACTTCCCCTACAATTTTGGCAGTTTATCATATTTTAATTGCGGTCCCCGCGATTATGCTCTTAAGAAAAACGGATTATAAAAAATATCCAATGAGTGCATGGGCCTTTTTGACCCTAATTATCATCATGATCTTGTCTTTTTTTTTCAATTTGGATATCGCCGTTAAAGGCTTAAAAGGTTTATTTAAATTAAAATATTTTGTTATTGCATTCCTATCAATCGCCCCTTTGACTTGGTTTTTCGCAACGAAGTTGGATAATAAGAAAATTAAACTACTCATCCATTCATTTTGTATTGCAACCACTATTGCAACTTTAAGTGGCCTATGTGGGGCATGGTTTGATTACAACCCTATATTGATGAAACCACCTATGGAAGGCGGTCGATACGGTGGGCTCTTTGGAATGGTGATGAATTATGCACATAACATGTCTTTTTTCTTAATTATCATTGCAGGTCTTTTAATTTATAGAGAAAGAGTCAAACAATACGTAAGCGTAAACTTTCTTGTCATCGTTTTTGCTATTAACCTTGTAGGTTTCTACTACTCTTACACACGAGGAGCTTGGCTCGCATTTCTAGCAGGCGTTCCATTTTTTTTCTTTAAATCCAATTTGAAAAAATTTTTTATATTTGTATTCTCCCTTATTCTGGTAGGTGGGATTGCATATGTAGTAGCAGGCAAAAATGTAATTCGTCCCCAGTCTGAACGAGATAGAATAGATCAATGGAAAGCAGCTGTTTATGCTTTTAAAGAAAGACCAGTTTTGGGATTTGGTTATCTAAATTTCGAACCTCATTCGGTTCCAATCAAACAGCGTTATGGCTTCGGGTCTTTGAGGTTTTCAAGTCATGCACATAATAACTTGCTTGAAATTTTAGCAACAACTGGAATTGTGGGAATCGTGGCATTTGTTGCATGGATGCTCTTTTGGTTTAAGGAAGTTTATTCCAGAGATGATGTAATTGCGCAAATAGGACTACCGTTTTTAGTGGTATTTGTTGTAGGTGGCTTAACACAATCAACTATTACTTTGGGTGTAAATTTATTTTTCATCTTAGGCGCCTGGAGTTTAATTGTTGTAAGTGGCATTTTGAAGGAGAAGTATTAATGATTCTAATAACTGGCGGGGCGGGGTTTATTGGTTCAGCCTTAGTAAGATACATTCTGCAGAATACTAATGAAAAAGTTGTTAATGTTGATGCCCTCACTTATTCAGGAAATTTGGATAACCTTACCTCGATAAATGGCAATAAAAATTATTCGTTTGAACAAGCCAATATTTGTGATGAAGAAAAAATAACTCAAATCTTTAAGCAATATAAACCTACAAAAATAATGCATCTTGCAGCTGAAAGTCACGTTGATCGTTCAATTGATAGTCCAAAAGAATTTATAACAACTAATATTTTCGGCACATTTAATTTATTAGAGACCGCAAGAAAGTACTATCGTTCACTCTCTGAAGAAGACAAACGCAGCTTTCTTTTTCACCATGTATCAACTGATGAAGTTTATGGCGATCTTCATGGAACAAACGATCTATTCACTGAAAAAACACCTTATGAACCTAGCAGTCCGTATTCAGCATCAAAAGCTTCAAGTGATCACTTAGTAAGAGCTTGGCATCGTACATACGGTCTCCCTGTGATTGTTACTAATTGTTCAAACAATTATGGTCCTTATCATTTTCCAGAAAAATTAATTCCTTTAATGATTCTTAATGCCTTAGAGGGCAAAAAATTGCCTGTTTATGGAGACGGAAATCAAGTCAGAGATTGGTTGTATGTTGAGGATCATGCTCGTGCGCTTTACAAAGTTGCGACCACTGGTTCGATTGGTGAGACCTATAACATTGGTGGATTCAATGAAAAGAAAAATATCGATGTAGTTAAAACGATCTGTCAGATTCTAGATGAAATTAAACCGAATAATTTCGGATTAAAATCTTATTCTGAATTAATTACTTTCGTGAAAGATCGTCCTGGACATGATCTTCGCTATGCAATCGATGCAAGTAAAATTAATACAGAACTTGGATGGAAGCCTGAAGAAACATTTGAAACAGGCATAAGAAAGACTATCAACTGGTATCTCACCAATGATGAGTGGCTTTCACACGTTAAAGACGGCTCTTATCGCAATAGATTAGGAGTGAACTAATTAATTTTTTCTTCTTTCAGAGTTTGTCTGACAGTAAAGAATATTACTGTTAAAAAAAGACTGAATACGAAGACGATAAATAATATTACACCTTTACTGAAATTTAGTTGGGATCTCGTAATGTAGATATCGCTGAAAAATCTAGTTGGATATGTATAATTTGGACCTAGTTGTTCTTCCAAGAAAGCTTTTTCTGTAACAAAATATTTACGATCTGAAGTTAAGTTTTTTAAATAGAAATCAGCAGTAATCGATTCATTCTTTTGAGAGTTAGAATTGAAATTCTTAATATCTTGATTGATTTCAAGTGAACTGGATTCCATTTGGGCAATTCTTTTTCTTAATAATCTCTCGTTATATTCATATTTTTCTTTATGTAGACTCTTTAAATGCTCAAGGATTAAATGGGTAACTGTGTTTACAATATCTTCGCTGTTGGCCTTAACTTCCAATTTAATTAAAGCTGTGTCTTTAATTCTGCTTGCGGTTACATCAGCTGAAGTAACTTCACCTGGGGAAAGACTTTTAACAAGGGTTGAGTTTTTTGCAACTTCTGACAAAAATGATGGGTGAGTGATTCTTGTCATAACTTGTTCTGGAGTTTCGACTAAGTTCGATCTCTCTTCCTGATTGTCTTTATCTCCTTTTTCTGAGACAGGTCTTGTTATTTTTCCTAGGTGGCCAATTTCAATAACAGTTTGTCCTTCCCACGACGGAGTCTTGAGAAAAACACATCCGGCAACTAGTGCAGTAATAAGTAATGATATTGAAATTATAGAGTTACGATGTTGGCAGATGATTTTCCAAATTTGATAAGCATTAATTCCATCGTTAAATAACTCGTTTGAAGTCATATAAATTCTCGCAAAAAAAGTAAGTTCTAAAGCATAACAGAATATATCAGAATTGATTGTTATTACTCAAAGAAATTACACTCGATGGCCACGTGCGCAACAAGGAGACAAACTAGTAATTGACATGAAGCTTTTAACTGCAATAAATTAATTTTTATCTTTGATTTCAATTAATTTCCCTATTTTGCTCACCAAATTGAGCCTGCGAGTAATGATGAAAATATTAGTGACTGGTGCTGACGGATTTATTGGTTCTCATTTAACTGAAGCTTTGGTTCGTCGTGGTTTCGATGTCAGAGCATTTGTTTTATATAATTCGTTTAATTCTTGGGGATGGCTCGATCAAGTTCCTGCAGACGTTAGAGGAAAATTTGAAGTATTCTCCGGTGATGTACGTGATCCATACGGAGTTAAGAAGGCCATGCAAGGCTGTGATATGGTTCTTCACTTGGCTGCACTTATTGCAATCCCTTACTCATATCATTCACCCGATACATATGTTGACACAAATATCAAAGGCACACTCAACATTGTTCAGGCCGCTCGCGAGCTCGGAGTTAGTCATGTTGTTCATACTTCAACTAGTGAAGTCTATGGAACTGCACGATTTGTTCCGATCACTGAAGAGCATCCACTACAAGGTCAATCGCCTTATTCAGCCTCAAAGATTGGTGCGGATCAAATAGCAATGTCTTTCTACACTTCGTTTGATACACCTGTTTCGATAATCCGTCCGTTTAATACTTATGGACCAAGACAATCTGCTCGAGCAGTTATCCCTACAGTTATTACCCAGCTTGCTAGTGGAAAAAGAAAAATCAAATTGGGAGCTATACACCCAACGAGAGATTTTAATTTTGTAAAAGATACAGTTAGTGGTTTCATATCGATCGCTGAAGCAAAAAAAGAATGTGTAGGAAAAGTGATCAATGTTGGAAGTAATTACGAAATTTCAATCGAAGACACAGTAAAAATGATTGCCGAAATCATGGGCGTTGAAGTTGAAATCGAAACTGATCAAATTCGTATGCGTCCTGATAAAAGTGAAGTTGAGCGCCTTTGGGCCTGTAACGAAAAAATAAAAACACTGACTAATTGGAAACCTAATTACAGTGGTAAAGATGGCCTGAGAAAAGGTTTAACTGAAACCATAGAGTGGTTTAGCAATCCAGAAAATCTAAAAAACTATAAGGCAGATATTTATAATGTATAATCAATCAAAAGTTCTCGAAGCCCTAAAATCTGTTTTGCCATCAGATTGTTCTAGAGTTGCCCTTCATGAACCAATATTCAAAGGTAATGAGTGGAACTATGTCAAAGAGTGTATAGATACTGGTTGGGTTTCATCTGTTGGAAAGTTTGTTGATTCTTTTGAAATGAAATTAGCGGAATTTACTGGTGTAAAAAGAGCTGTTGCCGTCGTTAATGGAACGGCAGCATTACACATTAGTTTAAAGCTTGTTGGTGTCGAAAGAAATGATGAAGTTCTCATGCCGACATTGACTTTTATTGCTACTGCTAATGCAGTCTCTTACTGTGGAGCTATCCCTCATTTCGTTGACAGCGAAGTAAGAACTCTTGGTCTGGATCCATATAAACTTGAAGATTATCTGAAGGAAGTTTCTGTTGTTAAAGACGGAAATTGCTTCAACAAAAGAACGAATAGAAGAATTAAAGCAGTAGTTCCAATGCATACGTTCGGCCATCCAGTTGACATGGACAAATTAGTAGAAGTTTGTGAACGTTATAAAATTGAATTGATCGAGGACGCGGCTGAATCACTTGGATCCTATTATAAAGGACAACACACCGGCAATAAAGGCAAAGTCGCTGCTTTAAGTTTTAATGGTAACAAAATTCTGACCACGGGTGGTGGTGGAGCAATTCTAACTAACGACGAAGAAATTGGTAAATTTGCAAAGCATATTACAACCACAGCTAAAATACCTCACCAATGGTCTTTTAATCATGATCACATTGGTTATAATTATAGATTACCAAATATAAACGCCGCTCTAGGGTGTGCTCAATTGGAATCACTTCCTGGTTTCATCCAAAAGAAAAGAGAGCTGGCAGAGTCTTACCGTAAAGCATTCAGTAATGTAGAAGGTATAACTTTTTTTACAGAACCTGAATTTGCAAAAAGTAACTATTGGTTGAATGTTCTTTTACTAGATAAAGATTTGATTTCGGAACGTGACCGCTTATTGACCGCAACTAATGAATCAGGAATTATGACCAGACCTGTTTGGTCGTTAATGAATGATCAAGCAATGTTCACTCAATGTCCAAAAATGGATGATTTGAGTGTCGCAAAGAGTATCGAGCAGAGATTGATCAATATTCCATCGAGTGCAAATCTTGGCGGAAATAATGGCTAGAAAGATATGTGTTGTCACTGGAAGCAGGGCTGAGTATGGTCTGCTTTTCTGGTTAATGAATGAACTTAAAAGTAGTTCTGAAGTTGAATTGCAAGTTGTCGCAACCGGCATGCATCTTTCTCCTGAGTTTGGAAACACATATAAAATAATTGAAGAAGATGGTTTTAAAATCGATGCTAAAGTCGAAATGCAACTTTCAAGCGATTCTTCGGTTGGAATTTCAAAATCTATCGGTCTTGGTGTAATCGGCTTTGCTGATGTCTTCGAAAGATTAAGGCCAGATATTTTAGTATTCTTAGGTGATCGTTATGAGATTTTTGCAGCAGCAACAGCTGCAACGATTGCAAAAATCCCAATGGCTCATATTGCTGGTGGCGATGTAACTGAAGGTGCTTTCGATGAATCAATTCGTCATAGTCTCACTAAAATGTCACACATACATTTTGTTACAAATAGTGATTCTGAAAAGAGAGTAAAGCAATTAGGTGAAAATCCGGATTATGTATTCAATGTTGGAAGCCCTGGACTCGATTTCATCAAAAAGGCAAACCTTCTTTCAAGAGAGGAGTTAGAGAAATCTCTCGACTTCACATTGAAAAGAAAAAATCTTCTCATTACTTTTCACCCTGTCACACTAGAAGAAAAAAGTAGTGAAGTTCAAATAGTTGAATTATTGAATGCTGTAGATGCATTAGGTCCGGAAGTTGGATTAATTTTTACCAAAACTAATTCCGATACAGATGGAAGAATTATCAATGAAAAAATTGAACGTTTCGTTGAAACGAGAAGTAATGCTCGAGTTTATACTTCTTTAGGGCAGCATCGTTATTTAAGTACAATTTCCCATGTAGATGCAGTAGTTGGAAATTCTTCAAGTGGTCTCTATGAGGTACCTTTCTTAAAAAAACCGACGGTAAATATTGGTGATCGACAAAAAGGTCGTTTGCAATCAGCATCAGTTATTAATTGTATTCCTACAAAATCTGAAATCGAAAAAGCTATTAAGAAAGCATTTGTCTCTGACGTAATAGATGAAGTGAGCCCATACGGGG
>CAMLRB010000031.1 GCA_946482295.1 uncultured Bacteriovorax sp.
TTTAGCACCCGCTTTATCCATGATCATTGTCGCGGAATCATTATTGTATTCTGGAATGAAGTCAAATTCATTTTTAACCAAGAACCAACCATTATCCGGAGAAAGAATATTTTCTTTCTCGATTTTCTGGATAACAGTTTCACGGAAATCCCTTGCCTGTTTATCAATTGGAGCAACTAGTTTTTCCATACTCCCTTTGAATGATTTAACGTATTCAGGCGATTTTCCATCTGGTGTAAATTTCAGAACTTCGTCTCTTAAGTTTTCATGACCCTCAACGAGATAGCGATAAGCTCTTACAATACCAATTCCCGAACCAAGTTCAGCAATAGAAACTGCTTCCGTTGTAATCTTATCCAACATCGTAAATTTTTGCTTAAGAGTTTTGTTATATTCTGCCTCTGGAAATTTGAGAGTCAGTTCATTAAACTTCCCTAGCTCTTGCTCGAGTGCAGTTAATCGAACTAAAGAAATCGCATCAAGTGCTTCCAAAGGAAGGTCGAGTTTTTGTTTTTTAGATGTCTCAAAATATGTAAGCATTTTCGTGCGAACTTTTTTAGCATCTTCAACTCTGCCAATACTTTCCAATTCATTTGCTAATAAACTCGAAGGATAAATTAGCTGTGGCCACATATCTTTTGAAGTTTCTAAATTACGAATAACTTCATTAAAAGATCCCCACTTATTCGAAGCTGCTAGCTCGTTGAGATGGTCTAAATAACCTGGAAGAATGAGCTCATTTCCAATAGCACATTTAGGAGCTTTGTTGAGAAGTGCCAAGCTGCGGTCAAATTGTTTATCAGCTAGATAAATGACATTGGCATTTTTGAAGAAAATCTTTTTATTTTTAGAAGAAGTCTGGCAAATTTTATCAAAAATCTTTTCACTTAAAGCAGCAGACTCTTGAAATTGACGACGTTGAAACAAGTCCGTTGAAAACAGAATGAAATCTTTTTCAAATTTAACGAGATCTTCAGGCTTCATCATAACAACAGCACGATCTGCCCATCCGTACATCTGCTTCCATTCACCAGTTTCGTGGAACAGAACTGCAATATTATAAGCTGCCGTTTTTTTCGCTTCTTGATCAGTTTCTGGAGATTTGTAAATTTGGAGATATCCCTTCAAGGCTCCCTTCTTATCACCCTTTAAACTTGCTTGCTCCACACTTTCAAACTGCATACCAAGAACAAGTGTTTTAACTTTGTTACCGTATTCTGGACTTACTTTGAATTCTTGAGCTTCAATTCGACTTACCCATTTAGCAAGTGAGGCTTTGTCGCCTTTGTCTTTATGAAAGTCCATGACCTGTGCAAGCATTTTTTCTTGAGTATCATTCTGAGCTGGGAATGCTTTCTTATAATCAAGTAGTACTTTTTCTGCAGCTGCAACATTCTTCTTTTCCATGTGGGCAGAAAAAAGACGTTGGTAAATAACATTAGATTTCTCACCTTGAGGATCGACAGAAAGATAACCTTCGTAGGCAGGAACAAGATAAGTATCTACAGTACCTTTACTTACATTTTTACCAAGTGAAACCATTAATGCATTCGATGCAGCGTTCTCTGTTTTTTTATCATTATTTTTTTGAGCACGTTTAATTGATTCCGCATAAAAAGGAACAGCCTTATCAAATTTTCCAATCGCAAAGTATGTCTCGCCGGCATGAAAATAAGGAACTTGAGCTTTTTCTGGAGTTACCAAAGCATCAATCATAAAATATTCATTAGCGGCTTCAGCCTTACGATCTCTTACTTCTGGTTGCCCTTCATATGTTTTAGCAACCAATTGCTGCTGAATTATGGCAGACATTTTTTGAGCATTAAAACGTAATTGCTCTATCTGATCAGCATTGAGCGACCCTTTAGAAAACTGTTGGGCCAATGTTTTACAGGCTTCAAGATGTTTTTGATCACGTCCGAATTTTTCGTAAAGACTTAAAAGCTCCACATTAAATTCAACTTCTTCTTTCTCACTGGCTTTATATTGAAGACCATCACTCAAAGTCTTTTCAGCTGCTGAAAACTTCCCTTGTTTCTTTAAGTAACGACCTACTTTGAGCATTACTTCCGAAACACTTTTTCCATTTTTTTTATAGAAGTTGATTGCATCTTGAGATCTTCCAGCTTCTGTATAGAAGAAAGCCAAATCTCTTTCAATACTACTCGACATGTCGATGAACTTTGGATTTTTTGATAATTCATAAGCTTCGTTCATGACAGCAATGGATTTATCATACTGGCCCATTTTAAAATAAGACCAGGCCAGATTGAAAGCATCCTTCGTCCACCACTTATCACGTTTGCTCTTTAAGGCAGCTTCGTACAAAGTGAGTGACTTATCAAATGACCCCTTATTAAAATAAATTTCAGCTAGCGCGATTCTTGATTTATCAGCGATAACTGAGTCTCTTCTCGAAGAATCTAAGGCCATCTGAAAATATTTACGTGATTGTTCGTCCTGCTTTAATTCTTTAGCGTTGTAAGCAAGAATGTAATAAGCGTCGCCTTTCTCATCAAAATTTTTGAATTTTTTCAATAAAACTAAAACAGTTTTTTGAGCTTGGTCAAAATAACGGCGAGAGTCTTTAAAAAATTCTTCTTTATCCATCTGAGAGCGTTTATCAGCAGGGACTTCCAGAAATTTTTGATTCTCCTGATCCTTTAGAAGTCGTGCTTTTTCAAGGAGAACTTGCGCCATTCTGAGCATAAGGTCTGGCCTTTGAGCTCCAATTTGCTTGTTTAGCCTAGTAACTTCTCTCAGCTCTTCATCAAGAACTTTAATCAGTTCAGCTCGACGTTGCTCAACGTCTGCGCGAGCTTCAAAGTTTAGTGACGTACTTGTCATTAAAACTGCCATTATTGCAGTTAAAACACTTTTTCTTTTCATATATTACTTACATTCCGATTTGAGTGAGAAAACATAGTCACCGAGTTCGTCGGCCCAAAATTCGCCGTTAAAATTCCAAAAATATTGCTTATCTGTTCTTCTTAAATGAGCGATATCACCACGAGCACGGCCAGCATCTCTTAAAGATACATCGTCATATAGTTCTGTTTTTCTCTTCGAAAGAACTTCTAGTTTGATGTAACTCATATCTTCAAATGCTCTCACAATTTGAGCTGCATTTAATTGAAGTTGCCCGCGAATGTAACTTCCAATGAGATTGCGTTGAAGACTTAGAGCTTCTCTTAGATTTTCATTGAGAGCTGCTTTTAAACCATCATTTGGTAAATTTTTGAGACGCTCAATTTCATCACGACCAGCATTAAAAGAATTGTAAAGTTCCAGGTAAGCTGGGTCTCTACCTATTGATGAAAGTGCAGTACTTAAAATTGGGTTATCCTTGAACTTTCCATCTTGTCTTTCTTTCACAAGAAGATAGTACTGACGATAATCCTTCCCTAATGAATCGATAAAAGACTTAAAGCCCTGATTCTCTTTTTCATACTTTGTGTAGAAATTTTCTACTGTGTTTTTCGAATCTTCCCAAAGACATAGTTCCATATAAGATAATGCTTTCAGTACTTCGATTTCTGGATTGAAAATGTAATTAAAGACAGGTGCCTTGTAGGTAACAAGCTTTCCGAGAGTTCTGTTGTAATCTTTTAAATAAAAACTATTCCAAGCTTCTTCGAATAGAATTTCCGGCCAGATGTATGATGATTTTGGCAGATCTAAATAGCTAGAGTGAGCTAACTCAAATTTCTGCGAAGAGAATTGAGCTCTTGAAATTCCAACGACACAATAATCTCTAGTGATACTAAGTTGGCGAATCCTGTCTTTATTTTCTGCTTTTCCAATTTGAGAATTGGAAACATCAACGCATTCTTTGAACGCTCTTATCGCTTGATCTTCCCTTTTTGAGACGGCATAAGTACTCCCTTCCAACAATAAAGTAAAAGGTTTAACTGGATGCCAATCTTCAATCTTATTTCCAAGATATTTTAGAGTTAAATCGTATTTACCCTGGCGAAATGCTTTGCGGGCCAAAATATATCTAACCGTTGGTGCATTTGATTTTTCCAGAATATTAGTTGGTAAAACTTCAAACTGTTTAACACCAACTTCTGTAATCACTTCATCAAGAACTCTATCAACTGCAGCATCATTTACACGACCTGTTGTGGATAAGTATTCTTTGATAAACGGAATTGAACTAAAGTACATGCGGTCTTTAACAAGTTCAGAAACCATTTGAGGATATTTGTTTTTATCACCGCTCTGATAAATTTTTCTAGCGTTGTTGATAGAAGCTTCTGCTGAAAATATTGAGCTGAGAGCTACTAAACCTAATATTGTCTTTTTCATTACTACCCTTCTTTTGGTCTTCTTTTAGAAAGTGAAACCTAATGAAACTGTTGCATCGTAGTTAGATTTATATGTCGAACCTGCTGTCGAAATATTGTCTGCGCTAAAATGAACTGCTGTTAAATCTGTACGGACACTGAATGATTCATTGATGTAAAACTTAAGTCCTGCAGACCATAAGATACCACTGTGAGATTCAACAGTTTCTACTCCTTCGTAAGCTGGCCCTGACTGGATTCTAAGTTTGTTATTGCTCTCTTTGAGAGATGCGTAACCTAGACCGAAAATCCAATCCATATAAACGATGCTATTGAATGTGTTGATCTTGCTATAAAACGGAGACCAAAGAATCATAGCACCATAGTAGCTATCAACAATTCTTCTGAATGGAGTTGTTCCTGTTCCCCCACCGTTAGCTGCTCTAACACCTTTAGCAGTTTCGTTTTCTTCCCCAGAATTCTTTGAATAGAGCCCTTCAAAACCAAAGTCTTCGGTAAAGAAGTATCCAACTCGACCTTGGATCGCAGTTGAATCAACAAATGCGCCCGAAGTTGTAATACCACCACCAACATTTATGTGTAGATTTCCAGCCTTTCGATATTTTCTATTCTGAAGAACATAAACTTCTTTGTCCGGATCAAGCCAAGAAAATTCATAGATGTCTTTTTCACTGGCAATACTTGGAATTGAAATGAGAAGTGAAAGGAAAAGGACCAAAAGTTTTGATTTCATACGCATCCTGCTTTAAAAATGTCGCTAACCCTAAGGCTTAGATTTTGTATACAATTTTAACACAGGATGGATGGCCCGCAACTAAGAGGATGAAGTTGCTTTAAGATGACAAAGTGATGAGTATTCACAGTGTGAACAATGATCATGATTAACTTGATAGAGTCGCTCAGCTTTTGACCATTTCTCGAAGAGAGTTGAAGTCATTTCATCCAAGCTAATTCGTCGATTGATGATTTGTTTTTCATCCACATACACTAAAGAGAGTGTGATCATTTTTTCCGGAGCAAATTGCTTCAGATTAGCGTAGGCATATCCATAGCAGTAAACTTGAAACCAGTAATGATCTTCATTATAAATCTCTCTTGATCCAGTTTTAAAGTCCCAGACAACAACTTCATTTTCATTCTCAAAAACGAGATCTGGTGTGCCCGAAATCATTTGGCCGAACAGGGAAAATTTTATGAGTTTTTCACTAATTACTTCATAACCAGAAAAAATCTGAGCTTCTTGAAGGGCCCAGTGAATTTTGTCCCGATCTGTACCTTTATATTGCTCAAAACTTTTATTTTTAGTCATTAATTCAGAAAGCCAGCTATGAACCTCAATTCCTCTTTTTTTAGAGGAATAAAAAACTTCTTCTTCAATATCTGCTTCACTATCAAAATCTAAACCTGCCACTTCCGGTTCTATTTTACAAATATTGCTGAGATAAAACTTAAAAGGACACTGAACGATTGTGGCAAGTCGAGTAACTGAAGTTTCTGCGATAACTCCTAAGGACGGAAGGTTTGACAGCTGATTTAATCCCATATCATCTTTCAGCATCATCGCAATTTCTTTTCTTTCCAAATCCGAGGTATATGTGAATGTCATCGGAGTGAATGTAACGTCTCCCATTCTTAAAGCTTTTATCCAATGATTAGAATTTTCTCCTTGAATAGTTCTCTCACCTTCTTTTAAGACGACTATATCGGTCCAACCGAGATATTTAATGGCCCGAGTGCAAGCAACATAGAGTAGTCGTTTACTCTCAGAGAAATCTTTGGCCTTATCCAATTCTGCTTCTAAATAATATGCAGGCGATTTAAAAAAGGACTTTTGGTTATAAGCTTTTTTCCATCTAAAACTCTTAGGCAGCTTACCTACAGTTTCAGTTTTACCCATTTGAGATCCATTCGAATGGACTCCTGCCAATAGAACAGCATCAAATTCTAAACCTTTAGAGGCATGGGCAGACATAATTGTGATTTGTTTTGTTTGGCCGAGATTGATGGCTTCCATGGAGTATTGCTCATCACCTTCTAAGCTGATCATAAGAAACACTGAGCGTGGATCGTCCTGACAAACTTTGCAGATGGAATCTATTAATTTGCTATTTTGGGCATAAAGAGAATTATTTAAACCACAACTAAAAACAAGTTTGTGAAAAGCTAAGCGCAAACCAATTACACCACAATCACCTAAGAACTGTTCACACAGTGATTCGGTATTTGCACTTATTCTTAAAACTTCCAAATGAGTCTGGATAAGAAATTTTACAGCCGCTAATTTTTTTTCATTTTCTTGATTGAGTTGAATTTCAATTAGAAGCAAAAATAGGTTTATAAGCGGATCTTCATCGTAAGAAATTTTGATTTGAGCATTATATGTGTATTTTTTTTCAGCTAAGAGTTCCAAAAGATATGAACTGGGACGAAGTTTGCGATAAAGCACACAGATACTTTTAATTTCATCATTATCTTTAAGTTCTGTATCCAATATTTTTAAAAGCGCATGAGCTTCGACAATATCGAGATTAATATCTGGGTGGTCATTTACCTCCACAAGTCTCGACTTAATTTCGCCTCTATCTTCTGAGTGCAAAGGGATCGTTTGTTTTTCCATGGCCACGCTGTAGCGATCATGTCCTTCAAATTTTAATCCGAGCGGAAAAACTCTTTCGAAAAATGCATTGTTAAAACTAATGACATTTCCATATGAACGAAAATTGTTGCGCAAAAAAAGATTGTTTTCGGAGCCGAGATAATTAGAACATTGAGTGAATACTTGGAGCTCTCCCCCCCGGAAACCATAAATAGCTTGTTTACGATCTCCTACACAGAAGAGTTTATTCTTTGAATCACCTATGAGATTTTTTAAAATTTCATACTGCACAGTTGAGGTATCTTGAAATTCATCAACAATAAAGTAATGGTACTGATCTCTGATTTTTTTTGCTACGTCTTCTTGTCTAAGGGCCAAACAAACAAAATATTCTAAATCTGAAAATGAGAAACCGGGAACATGCAGATAGTTACGATCGATATAATTGAAAACATCAGCAAAAGTCTGAGACCATTGCTTGAAAATAGCAAAATTCTCAATTAGGTTTGTGATATCTTCATCAATATCTCTCAGAAATTTTACAAACTCTTTTGAAATTTCGAGATGATTTTTAACTTCATCGCTCATAGTTTTAACAGCGGAAGGCAATCTTCCGCAGTCACGTGAAAACTGCAAATACGCATCAATATTTAAAGCTGATAATGGTCCATGCTGATTCCAAAAGTGATCTAAGCGATTAAGGAAGCCAAACCAAGCTTTGTCTTCATCCTTCTTTTCGTATGAAAATCTGAGACTCAGATCAACTTTATCAAACTGCTTCACAGTCATCATTTCTGCAATAAATGGTGTTAGTTCGCCTTCCAGTGAAACAATATCTTTTCCATCTTTCCACAATAAACGTAGTTCAGGAGATGTAAAAACATTTAACATGGCCTTAATTAATGCATTTGAATTCGCCTTGAATACTTGCTGAAGATTTTGTTCATGTTGTTCATACCAACCATTGAATAGCTGGGTTATTTTATTTTTGTATTCAACGTTCGAGACGACCTCAACAGACGATCCAATCTCTTTAACAAAACCTTGAGATATTAAGCTGTGACAAAAAGATGAGATTGTCGTGACACTGATAAAAGATAAGTATTTTTGGACTAAGATCCAAAACGACTGATCCCCTTCTACTTGTGTGAGACCTTCTACTCTAGTGAGAAGACGAATAGACATTTCGCCTGCTGCTTTTTTGGTAAAAGTCATCAAAACAATCCGAGACATCTTTGACGGAAGCGTGAGATCCCAATCACTTTTAGGTATTTCGATTTTAAATTTTTCTAATTTTGAAATGATATGTTCAATAATAACGAAAGTTTTTCCCGAACCTGCACCAGCGGAAAGAATTTTCCCTCCATCATGATTTATCCCTATTAATTGCTCATTGTTGGGAGTGCGCACTAGAGAACTCATGCACCTACTCCCTTGTGACAATATAAATGAATTGCGCAATAACGACATGCTTTTTCATCGATTGGATTTGCACTATAGGTAAGGCAAGTCTGCATTTCAGTTATTGTGTGAGATATTTTTTCTTTAGCAATTTCAAGTTGAGCATTCATCAAATCTGTTGCTTTCGAGTTTTGAAAAAAAACGTTTTGGTCATTGAGATCGCTAAGGTTAATGTAACCAAAGGCTGCAATATTTTTTTTCGCAAAATTTAGTGCTATCAAATAAACCCAGAGCTGAATTTTTCTAAAGGTCAGAAAATCATTCTTTGAACCGACAGCTGCTGAAGATCGTTTAAAATCAAAGAGGGCTTGAGCACCATTTGAAAGTTCTATTAAACAATCAATGGATCCTTTAATTTTTAATTCTTCCACTTTAAAGGGAACTTCAAATTTAATTGAACTCGCCTTATTCTCAACGCAAAAATCTTTCAAAAACATAAGTCCATTAAGTGAAAAGTGCATAACTTCATTAAAGTATTTTGCTTTATCACTTGCGCTTAAATTGTAATTTCCTTCAAGCAACCTTGTAGAAAATAAATTATCACAAATTGTGTAATGGCTTACGAGATTGATCTCTTCTTCCAGAACCGAATTCTCGAGAAAATATTTTTCAATAACTGCGTGTTCGATTTTACCCAATTCATCGGCACCCATTGACATCGATAATTCTGGTCGATGATCTAGAGAATCAATAAAAGAATAATAAAATTTCCGAGGACAATCGATGTAAGCCTGTAAGCTAGAGGCTGAATAATGATTAAAAGGAAATGGCCCTTTTCTCATTTTGTGAGAGAAATGATCTTTAGCTATATGTTGCGTGCTTTCATAAAGGCTTTCGTTGAATTGGAGATTGAAATGTTTTAAAATGTCTCGCCAAACGAGATCACTGTGAAGAAATGAATCTTCGATGAGCAAACTGCTATTGGATTGAGTCAAGGCATGAACGATATCATTTTTAACAAAAAGATAATCAAGTCCAGATCTTTTTATTGGTCCAATCGATCTAAGTGCTTTTGCCATTGAATCAGATAGAATTTTTTCACCAGACTTTAAGCTTCCAAGTCCCTCTGTCACAATCAAACAAAGATTAATAATGGTTTTAAATGATAATCCATTAACATCAGAAATTTGATTGCGATGATTCTTTTCTAATGCCACAAAAGAACTTCGGGGTGAATCCAGTGCAACAATCTCTTCAAGAATGTCGAAAGAGTAACCATCAAAGGTATCACTTACTTCTGCATAAATACTTAATCTACCCGAAAGCAACTGAATACATTTTAATAAACGATAGTCGCCAACTTTTTTAGCTTCAATCGCAAACTCATCTAGCTTAGTTCTAAGTTCCTCATGATTAAACTTAATAGTCTCCAATTTGGAAAAAAGTTTTTTCCTCGCAGAATAAAAAAGATCTTCTGATGTCTTAAAAAAAGATTGTCCTTTATAGACCTCTTGCATATTCAAAAACTCTGCAGTCTTTGTTGCAAACACGACTTCTTTATTTTCATCTTTAAGATGCTCTTGAACGACTTTGTTTGTTTTTCCCTTGGGAAGTATAATTGTCCTTAAAGGAATATTTCGAAGTGGTGGTAAGACTTCTGGTGGATTGCTGTCGAGCCAATTTACCCAATCGTAAGTCTGCACATCGTTTAGCACAGCACGAGGGAATGACACTTGAACGTTAACTAGTTCACTGATTTTCTTAAGCATATCGATTTGAACACCACTAAGATGCTTAAATCCTATAAGCACTAAATGCCGGTCTTGTTCAACCAATGAAGCTTCAAAATAACTTTTATGTTCATCGATCAAACTTTCTTGATCGACAAAAGCCCAAAAAATAAGCATTGACCTAACAGTTTCAGCTTCCAATTCTTTGAAAAACTCAGCAAGTAATTCTAAATTTAATGTAAAGGCCCTAAGCTCGGTAAATAATTCAAAGTGCTCGCGAAAGGTTTGAGCTTTACCTTCTGGAAAATAATGTTTCCAAACAGCTGACAGTCTCAGCATTAATTCAGATTTTCTAATTCTTTGTTTTTTTGTTTTTGAGAGCTGATCCGAAACCCATTTTGAAATGGTCACAACATTGGCTTCGGGAACAACACTTCGGAGGTTGTCGGCAATCAGGGGGCTAGGAGCAATTATTAAGCTTGTCGAAATATCGATATTGTCGAACAAATCTTCGTTTGATTGGTAGTAAACCACTTCAAGCACAACGCTTTTCTCCAAGACAAATTCAATGTTTTCTGATAAATTTATCTTATGCTTCCAGAAAGTCGATTGTATAGTTTTATTGATCAAAAAGAAGGTTTCACTCTTCATTTTCTTGAAGGGCAAAAACTCATACAAGATTTAGCCGTTATTCATTCTGTTCAGGGTGACGGTTTTCAATATTTTAGAAATGCCATTCTTTCCATTCAGTTGATGATTTCTTTTCTAAAACCTGAGGAAGGACTTGGGGTATACCTGGATTCAGAAGAACCTTATTTCCGATTAAAAATTGAAATGTCAGAACAAGGCCAGATGCGCACTTTGCTTCTGCCAGAAACATTTAAACAATTCCCTGAGAAAATTTCAGGAAAATGCCGAGTTGTTAAAACATTTCCAAATGAACACACGCCTTATACTTCCATAATCAATCTTGATAACATTAACTTTGAACAAGTCATTAATAAAATATTTGCTGAATCCTATCAGGTGAAAAGTGAAGTAAAATTAAGCGAGACGACTGATCAAAGTGTGATGATCATGAAGTTACCTGAAATTAACATCAATAAAGTTGAAACTAATTACAAACTCAACGTTCATGATTACTGGAACAAGATTGATAAACATCTTGATGCTTTATATGCGAAAGCGACTTCCGAATATTCTGAAATTCAAGCTCACTTTGAAAATATTGGATTACTCTTCCTTGGAACAAAAGAAATCTCATTCAAATGTACTTGTTCGCGTGAAAGAATGTTGCAAGGGTTAAAATCGTTGATTGGATCAAATGGAATCGACAATGTTTTTGAACCTGGTGAAAAACACATTGAAACGAAGTGTGACTATTGCAACACCAGTTATCTTTTTATGCGAACTGAATTCTAGAAAGGATTGATGTAATCCCAATTAAATTTCTTTCTCTCTGGACGATGAATAATTCTTTTAAACATTTCACTTTCATCATATAAACCACAAAAATTTTCTGCCATTGCGCCGTAAGCAAGTACCGGTGACATGAGAGTCGGTTTATTGAATGTTACATTTTTTCCAGAACGTTCGAATTCTGCCCACTCTTTGCCTTGCGATGGAAAATCTAAATGTAGTGATTCTGCTCCGGAAACAATGATTAGTGCCTGATTATCACTTTCCTTCTTAACCCACGAAATAATCCTATCGATTTCTTGAAGGGATTCTTTAGCGTAGGAGATATCTTTCTTCTTAAGAGCATTCATGAAATTAAAATCTCGTACGACAAAAATATTTGTTGGTGATTCTTTACTCATCAAAGACCAAAGAGATTTAAAATTATTTGAAAGACTGGAAAAGCATATCCCTTTTTGACAAGAACGATCATAGTAAAGACCTGGCCTTAAACTCTCTTGTAATTGAGCCGGAGGATCTTGATAATGAAAAAATTTATTATTTCCACTCGTGGCTGAATTTGTACCCATTTTCCAGAATCGCATTGTTTTCAAGTCGATCATGGCATTTGACTCGCAACTAAGCGCTGCTTCTAGTGTTTGAGAGACGTCTGCAGAGTTTTCTAAAATGGAAGAAGCATAGTTCAATCCATTCAGGACACTCCATACAGCAGGGCGGGTATAATCTTCGCAAGTAGATTTGATATTCTTTGAGCCAGTCATTTGCGACATGAAGCTGTTTCTAGCATTAGGTCGAAGTTCATAAAGATTAAAATTCCACATTTTGCCCAAACAATGACTACCTTCGAATGATGTAGAATTGTTGGTATCGGCCGTATTAAATTTCAAGAGAGGAATGTGTTCTTCAGAAAAGCCAGCAATTTGTATCCAGAGAATTTTTTTTGGTCGTTGTGAATAGAGATGAGGTTCCATATTGAGTGTTTGCACTCTTGCGCAACCGAGGAAAATGAAGAGAGTGAGCAGGTAAATTTTCTTTATCATCAAATATCCAGCATAACGTTAAGGACACTCAATATTATGCCCGAAACTGGTAAATTTCTCATTTAATTCTTTACCAAACTCCTTTATTCTTTAGGTAGTTTAATCGTTAATAACCGAGTTTATCACTTAAGTATTTTTGAGGAGAATTTATGGGAGATGTTGCAACACTCGCCACTAGGGAAGTTATGTGGAATATTCCCTATTCGTTTAAGATCATCATGTATGCATCGCTCATGGTGAGTTTGGGATTCCTTGTCGCAGGTTTTTATCAAAAAATTAAGTTCATCACGAGAGGTGGTGGCGTTGATAAACTTGAAGGATTAATGCCAGAAAAACTTCAGTGGGGAAGATTTTTTCATACTGCTTTACTCGCAGGAAAAGTTAAAAGATTCTTACGTGTAGGTTTTTTTCACGGGCTTATTTTTTATGGATTTTTGATTCTATGGATTGCAACGGACTTAGTTGCTATTCACTATGATACTCCATTCAAAGTGTTCCAAGGAACGACTTATATTGTGATCTCTTTCCTTGCTGATATTGCCGGAATTATGATTTTGGCAGGTTTAGCACTTGCTTACAAAAGACGTTATATTGAAAATCCAAAATATCTTTCGGCGACTAAACCAAAACAAGAAATGTTCATGTATGGCATGCTTGTTTCACTTGTGGTCATCGGTTACCTCATTGAAGGATTAAGAATTCTAGGAAATGGAATGCCTGCCGGTGAAGCTCAATGGGCACCAATTGGATGGGGTCTCGCTCTATTCTTTGGTAAACTCGGTTTGAACGATGTGGCCATGGCCTATAGTTACCGCACCCTTTGGTTTCTTCACATGGCCAATACAATGTTTTTCGTTGCTTCAATTGGTTGGTCGAAGTTTTCCCACATTTTCATGCTTCCACTCGCTTCACTCGTTACTCCGAAAAGAAGAGGTGCTGTTCTTAATCCAATGAATTTCGAGAATGAAAATGCTGAAACTTTCGGATTGGGAAAACTTTCTGAACTAACAATGAAGAACAATCTCGATCTTCTCACATGTGTTGAATGTGGTCGCTGTACACAAGTTTGTCCGGCCAATCTAGCGGGAAAAATTCTGGATCCAAAAACAATCATTACGAAAACTCGTGACTTTGCCTTTGAGACACAGGCAAAAGGTCAAGCTGATGCAGAACTTTGGGGTGAAAATCCACTCTTTGCTTCTAATGAACTCGATGCTTGTACGACATGTGGTGCTTGTATGGAAGAATGTCCAGCAAACATTGAACATGTTAACATCATCATGGAAGCCAAGAGATATAAGGCCCTCACGCTCGGTGATATTCCTCCTGCTGCTGCAGATGCTGTTAACAAAATCAAAAATCAAGGTAACCCTTGGGGTATTTCTCAACAAGATCGATTCAAGTGGGCAGACGGTTTAAATATTCCTGTTATAGAAGCCGGTAAAAAAGTGGACTACCTCTATTACGTCGGCTGTGCTGGCTCTTACGATGGATCTAACCAAAAAGTCGTAAAAGATACTGTGGCCATGTTGAAAAAAGCTGGCGTGAGCTTCGCAGTTATGGGCAAAACAGAAAAATGTAACGGTGACCCTATCAGACGTTTCGGTGATGAATATTCGTTCTACGAGATTGCCATCGAAAATATTGCGAATATGAGACAATACGACTTTGGAAAAGTTGTCACTCACTGCCCTCACTGTCTTCACACAATTGGAAAAGAGTACGCTAAATTCGAGGATGGAACATTTGAAACTGTTCACCACACTGAACTTTTAGCTGAACTTATTGACCAAGGAAAACTCCTTCCAGAAAAAGAAATCAATGAGGAATTAACTTTCCATGATCCGTGTTATTTAGGCCGTCACCACGGTCAATATAATGCACCCAGAGCGATTTTGAATTCAATTCAAGGCCTCAAAATTAAGGAAATGGAACGCAATAAAGATAAAGCTCTCTGCTGTGGTATGGGCGGTGGAAATATGTGGTATGAACTTCCAGAAGGAGAACATATTGCTAATAACCGTCTAAAAGACATTGGTGAGAAAGAAGTAAACAAATTGGCTACTGCATGTTCTTATTGTATGATTAACTTCAACTCGTCTAAAGCTCACGTAAAGGAAACGGAAAACCTTGAAGTTGAAGACATCGCATCCATTTTGGCCAAATCAGTTCTTTAGCAAACTGCTGATCATAAGCTCCATCGGTATAACCGGTGGAGCTTTTTCGCAAGATTCTAAAACACCCCCTCCAGGCATCATTGAAAGTTTTGAGCGACTTTCCGAACTCAGTAAAGATCAATATCAAAAAAGTAATTCTCGCATTCAATCTAATCTCAACATCATTAGTGATATAAGCGCTCTTCAAGAAGTGAAAATTTCTCCTGATTTTATTAAAAATCTTATTATCAATTCGGATGAACAATTTTTAAGATTGAGTAATAAAGACGAGTGTCGCTTTCTCTCGATACTGGAGAATAACCTTCTAAAGACATCAGAAGGTAATCCAGAAAACATTCTCATCGAATATAAATCAAATGGGAAAATTGAGTCGGCTGCAGTGCCTCGTCAAAATTTTTTCGAACAAGCATATAAACAAAAATGTCTAAATAATAGAGAATTTTCGATACTGTTTAGCGAAGCTAATGCCATTAAAACAATTGAAGGAATTCGTTTTACTATACCTAAAACTAAAGAGCAGTGTTCTGTTGTTCATAAAGAATGGTTTGAGAATTCGTATACGCCGTACTTATGTCGTATTCAACAGATCATGAAACGTTCTCCTAATAAACGTCAGGCCGATTTTTATAAAGAACGCGTCTCAACTTTACAAAGAACATACTTGGATAATCTATGTGGTTCTCTAACTTCGTCAGATGAGTTCTGTTCTCATTACATGAAAAACGATGCGTGGAGTAGGATTAGTAACTCAGAACTGCCCTCTTATAAAATTGCTTATAAGTGTATCGACATTCTCAAACAGGCAGGGGGCCTTAGCGAAACCGATCTTAAAAATTGTGCTGCTAAATTAGCTTCCGATGATAAGTTTTGTGAATCGCGAGGAAATAGCGAATTCCCTTCAAATTTTCCTCTTCAAAGCTGCAGTAACATTTCATTAATGCTGAACAATTCAAAACTAATAACTGATTACCACGATTGCCCCGGGGCGATAGACAATGAAGCCATAACGAATGTTCATAGGATTATAAACCATTTTGCTCCAAGAAAAATGACTAGCACGCGCGATTCATGTGCGAGTGAAACAAATTACACTTTCGCTAGATTAAACTTGGATATTAATTATGAAGCCGGCTGGCCTTTAAAAGTTTGTTATTTAAATAGAGTAGATAATAAGGAGGCTTGCACTCCTTACATTCCTGGTAAAAGAGAAAATGAGCCGTTGAGCGAGGATCAGGTTATCGCCAAAATCCTCTATCGACAAAAAGGAGCCCCTCCAAAAACTACGTGTCGTATTGTTGATTCAAAAACATATAACCCTCTTCGTTCTGAATTCAAATATGGATGTTTCATTGTTTACAATGCTGATTCTTGTACCACTTTATCTTGCGACAAAAAAGTTATCTGGGAAGAGCAGCATCAAACTGATATTAAATTTATAGGTAAAACTTCGTTTGATTACTTTCCAACGGCGTTCATGAATGAGCGATATGCTTTTACTAACCTTGTAAACGAAGTTTACAAAACTCAAGAGAGAATCATTAGAAATTACACTGATCTCACTTTCCAACTTGATAAACTTTCCAATGGAATTGTTCATGGAATTGGATGTGCAGAAGATTTAGTTCCTGAAACGTTTCAACGTTCTTCTATTAATCAATGTCAGCCATTACCTTTCATAATTGATGGAGTCACCAAGAGAAATGGAGAAAACTTTGTCGTCACGAGATTATCAATTGATGACATTCATACTCCTCGACTCATTCAATGGACAAATATTTACAACAGCGTGAGTGCTTATCAAGAACTACACCCGCTCAACACATGGACACTATATGGCATCAAAAAGTAGTTTGATTGCCACCATTATTTTACTTATCTGCAGCACCAATGTTGGGGCGAAGATGGATCTGCCAGAGCTTTTGGCAAAACAAGCTATTTCCAATATTAGATATATTAGTAATAGTGGAAAATTTACTTATTATCAAAAGAGATCTGGGAGTCTCCTTTTTTCGAGTAACTACAAAGTTACTGAAATGCTTAAAGGCCAAATAGGAACTCAATATGAAGTCATAGGTACTTTGGCCCGTAAAAAAATAGCTATCACCCAGAATCATAATTTTCATAACTTCATTTCAATTCGAGCAAATGAAAATATTTACATTGTAGATTATGGTGATACTCAGGTGAAGGAAGTTGGACCTGGAACAAATCCTCAGCTTCATGCGGATGATTCTTGGTTGTCTTATTACAATTTTTATTCGCGAACAATTTACTTTGAGCATACTGTAAATTCAGCACTTAAATTTTCCATCAAACTTAATAATAAAATAAATCCATATTTCATTCCTAGAGTTGTAATGACTGATGAAAACACGATTTATTATACAGACCTGGGAGAAAACGGTGCTCAGGGTCTGCTGGAATACAAACGAAGTTCTTCAAAAAGCGAACTTTTATTTAAAGCGCCTGGGCCAATGGTCAAGTTGGAAATTTGCACTCATAAAAACAATTTAATACTTGGAAGTTTTGGACTTAATTTTTCTGCTCAGGGAAGTTCAATTACCAAATCTTCTTTACCAATAAGTGATTTTAAAAAACGTGAGTCTATCTACAACTCTCCGGCCAATGACATAGGACAATTGGTTTGCGGAATGGATGGAGATTCAATTTCCTTTATTAAAAACTTTGGAACAACCGATTCTCCTAGCTACGACGTTGCAGATCTCAATCTCACATCAAAAGAAGTAAAACAATTGAGTGATTTAAAATCTATTTCAAGCCTCATTAACATGGATGGCACATTACTCATTCTCGATAAAGGCCGATATTTAATAGTAAAAGGAAATGCAGATTTTAAAAATGTTGATGCGCTCAAGGCGCTTCCACCTAGCGGAGCAAATGAAGCCATTAAGCAGATTGATGAAGGTGTAATTCAATGATGATGAAATTATTCATTCTATTATTGATAACTATTTCGATCAATGCGAGTGCACAAGTTGTCCTGGCTCCTTCTGAAAAAAAAGTTATTGAAGGATCTAAAGAACTCCCCAGCGAAATTAATTTTTTGCTTCGAAGTTTAATGTCATCTGACCAAGCTCTTTATGATCGTGTTCAATCAAAAGTTTTTTCCATTGACCGGTTCGCTCGATTGCTGACAAAAGAAGATTTGTTTTTAATTGGTAAGCTCGAAATTTATCGCACATTAATCAAGGCAGGATCTTCTTCTTCTCGTATTCCGCTTGATGGAAACTCCATCAAGATTTTGAAAGATTCTTTATCAAAAACAAATGATCCTTTCTTCAAATGGTTTCTCGATTCGCTAATACAAGATGCTCAGGCCCTCATCGATAATTCACTTTTTAAAGAATACATTTTGCAATTAAACACGCCTGGAGCTGACCTTACTAAATATCGCAGAATAATAAAAAAGAATCAGTTAATTAGTGGATGGGTTCAAAAACTAAATCCAAAAGCTGATGATTTTAGAGAAAATTTTCGCACGATTATGGTACCAATAATGGAGGAATGTCTGACGAATGTCGAAAACTCGTTTCAACTTCTCGCTGTCTATGGAAACAGAGGAGAATTACCTGCCCCTATTTCAGACGCTAAAGATTTGAAGTTTTTTAGTATTAGAACATCGACACTTGAAGTTAAAAAAACACCTGTACCTTTACCAAAGGAAAAGTCGGTAGAAGAAATTTTAAGTACAGTCGAAGCGGCCGATCCGAGCTCGCTTCCCCTACCTAGCTCTGAAAATTGGCTGGACTCTGAGAATACACCAGCAGAACTAAAAAACCTCCCTAAACCGACCAATGATGGTGACTGGTTACAAGACTTTTAACCCTAAATGTGATACCCTTTTCATTCGTAACGACATCCATTTCCAGGACATTTTATGGGCTTAAACAAACAGCCATATCGCGGAACCCGAGATTTTTTTCCGAAGGATAAACGAGTCCGAGATTACCTTTTTTCAGTCATGACTAAAACGGCAGAAAGTTTTGGTTATGAATCTTATGATGGTCCTCTTCTTGAAGAAGTAGAACTCTATAAAGCAAAATCAGGCGAAGAACTAATTAACGAACAAATTTATTCATTCATCGATCGTGGTGAGCGCAACGTCGCAATTCGCCCAGAGATGACTCCTACGCTTGCTCGTATGGTTGCTCAAGTTCATAGAGAAGTAAGTAAACCTGTCAGATGGTTTTCGATTCCAAATCTCATGAGATACGAAAAACCCCAAAGAGGCCGCGTGCGCGAGCACTGGCAATTAAACTGCGATGTTTTTGGTGCTCCAGGAAGAATGGGTGAAGTTGAAATCTTACAAGTCGCAGTTGAGCTTTTTGAAAATTATGGTGCGAATAAAAATCATTTTGAAATTCTCATTAATGATAGAGCTATTGTAGACACTGTTTTCAAAACAATGATGAAAACAACTGATGAGCAAGCTTATCGACTTTATAAAATTGTTGATAAGGCCAAAAAAGTTAATGAAGAGGCACTGAAAAAAATGGTTGGTGAAGTTAAGTTAACAGCTGAAGCTGAGACGATCTTCTACAATTATTTAAAACTGAAAACATTTAGCGATGTTGATGCTTTTCTGAAATCAAATGGCCACGCTGATAAAGCTGAATTCTTCAACGAATTCGTTTCTCAAACGATTAAAACAGGCGTGAACGAATATCTCACTTACGATCCAACTATCGTTCGTGGACTAGATTACTACACGGGCATTGTTTTTGAGATATTTGACAAACACCCTGACAATCGCCGAGCACTTTGCGGCGGTGGTGCTTATGCAAACTTGCTTCAAATTTTTAATGAAGATCCACTAGCTGGTGTGGGATTTGGACTTGGTGATGTGACTCTCAGAGATTTTTTGGAAGTTCACAATCTTCTCCCAAATCTCGAATTGCCTACGAATGATGTTTTTATCACTTTCCAGGAGGACAATGGGCTTGAGACTTCATTAAAACTTGCTCGCAAACTTCGTCAAGAAGGGCTGAAGGTTGTAACTAGCTTAGAAGCTCTAAAGTTCAAAAAAGTTTTTCCGACAGCAGAAAAGAAAGGCGTTAAGTTCGTTACACTCATAGGAAGTGACGAAATGGCAAAGAACGAAATTCAAATTAAAAATTTAATTACTAAAGAACAACTTCCATTTCAAATTGAAGATGTTCAATCTATTTTAAAATTTATAAAGGCTTAGGAATTTTCAGATGAATACAAAGACAGAACTCGCAACAACATACTCTCCGCAAGAAGTTGAATCGAAATGGTACAAAGCTTGGGAACAAGGCAAATACTTCAAGCCGAAAAAAGGTAAAGCTAATAAAGCTTATTGCATTATTGTTCCACCACCAAACGTAACTGGTAAACTGCACGCTGGACACGCTCTGGATGTAACCACTCAAGACTCTCTTATTCGCTTCAAACGAATGAAAGGTTATGAAACTCTATTTCTTCCAGGATTGGATCATGCTGGTATTTCTACACAATCAGTAGTCGAAAAAATGGTTTTCGAACAGGAAAAGAAAACCCGCCGCGATTTTACTCGCGAAGAATTTGTTAAAAAAATCTGGGCCTGGAAAGAGGAATATGGAAATGTCATTCTCGATCAACAACGTGCCATGGGTGCAAGCTGTGATTGGGACTATTTAACTTTTACTCTTGATACAATTCCCAACAAAGCTGTTAAAAAGTTTTTCGTTGAAATGTACAACCAGAAAATGATCTACCAGAGCGATTACATCGTTAACTGGGATCCGATGTTACAGTCTGCTGTATCCGAAGCCGAAGTTGATCATAAAGATGTTCAGGGAAATTTCTTTCACATTAAATACGCAATCAAAGATTCAGAAGAATTCCTCGAAGTTGCGACGACAAGACCTGAAACTCTTTTTGGCGATACCGCTGTTGCCGTTAATCCTAACGATGACCGCTATAAACACCTAATAGGTAAAACAGCAATCATACCACTTTGCAATCGAGAAGTTCCAATCATTGGCGACGAACACGTTGATCTTGAAAAAGGAACGGGGTGCTTAAAAGTTACTCCGGGCCACGACTTCAACGATTTTGATATTGGACGACGTCACAATCTTCCAATTATTAATATGCTTAACAAAGACGGGACTCTCAATGATTACGGGATGGAGTTCAAAGGTCTTGCTACAAAAGTTGCCCGTAATGTTGTATCAAAAAAATTAGATGAGCTTGGGCTGTTGATTGATAAAAAACCACACACTCATCCAGTTGGACACGGAGAGCGATCAGGTGTTCCGATCGAGCCGATGGTATCCAAGCAGTGGTTCGTTAACGTCACTGATATGAGTAAACGAGCTGTAGCCGCTGTTGAAAACGGCGATATGAAATTTTATCCAAAAGAATGGGAAAATACTTATTTCTCATGGCTTCGTAATCCAAAAGACTGGTGTATATCTCGTCAGTTATGGTGGGGGCATCAAATTCCGGTTTTCTATTGTGACAATGGCCACCAATGGGCAAGTGAGCACAATGAAACTGAATGCCCAAACTGCAAGTCTAAAAATATTCACCAGGATCCCGATGTATTAGATACTTGGTTCTCTTCAGGTTTATGGCCAATGTCTACGCTTGGATGGCCTGATCCTAAAGCGATGGAAGAAAAGAAATTCAGTACATTCTTCCCCAATTCAGTTCTAATTACTGGGTTCGATATTATTTTCTTCTGGGTTGCGCGCATGATGATGATGTCGCTGCAGACTCAAAATCAAGTTCCATTCAAAGATACTTATATCCATGCTATCGTCCGTGACAAACTTGGACGCAAGATGAGCAAGTCACTTGGAAATGGTATTGATCCATTCGATATGATTGAACAATATGGAACGGACGCTTTCCGTTTTGCTTTGGCAAGTGGAGCTGGTTATAACCGTAATATCAATCTCGATCCAGAGAGAATCGGCGGTTACAGAAACTTCATTAATAAAGTTTGGAACGCTTATCGATTTATCCAACCACATCTCGATGCCGGCTCAGCTAAAATTGCGGATGTGTCTAAATTAGATCACCACGAGAGATGGATTCTCTCCGAATTAAATACAACCGCTAAGATCATGAATGAATCGCTGGAAGTTTACCGCTACGACGATGCTTGTGCTGCCGTTTATTCGTTTGTTTATGACAAGTACTGCTCATGGTTTATCGAGCTTTCAAAAAACATTTTAAATAGTGATAAGGCCGATATTAAAGCGCAAAGAATTTCTGTTCTTAAATTCGTTTTCAGAAAAATACTTGCTCTACTTCACCCTATCACTCCTTTCATTACTGAAGAGCTGTGGTCGCACCTCAAGGAAAGCAATGAAGATTTACTAATTGCTCAGGACTATCCAGAGCACGATACAGCTTTAACGTTTAACGATGATCAAGATCAGATGAATAAGTTCGTTGAAGTTGTAACAAGCATTCGTAATTTACGTGCAAGCGTAAACATTAAACCTAAAGATGAAGTAAGTGTTGAGCTATTCTCGGACAATCAGGAACTGGTTCAATACTACCGTCAAAACCTGATTAACTTCCAGGAACTCGCCCGTGTAAAAGAGTTAAAGGTTGGCAGTAAGGAATTAAATCGTCCAAATAAGTCGATCGTAAACATCCTTACCCACACGGAAGTTTTTGTCCCTCTTGATGGTGTTATCGATCTCAAAGAACAAGTCTCTCGTCTTGAAAAAGAATTGAATAAAACTTTGGGTGATTACAAAAAATACGAAGCAAAGCTGAAAAATGAAAACTTTATGAAGAACGCTCCAGAAAATGTTCGTCAGGAAGTTATTCAAAACGAAGCAGAGCTTGGTGAAAAAGTCAGAAGTTTACAAGAAAATATCGCTCAGTTTAAGGCATAAAAAAAGCCCGCTCTAAGCGGGCTTTTTTATATCAATTAGAATTGGTAACGAAGAGTCAGCGATCCATCAATAACCTGGAAAGCTTCAACATCGCTTGTTTCGAAGAAGAAAGCATATCCTAGGCTTGGAATTAGTTGCATTTTATCCATAACTGGGAAGATTACTCCCACACTTGGAGCTACGAAGAAAGGGTTTGAATCAGGAGTGATTGTTACGCCAGCACCTGCAATTGTTGTCGAATATGAAAGGAATCCCATACCAGCTTTTAATGTAAAGATTGAATCGTAAGTTGGATTGAATGAAGCTTGAGCTCCTACTCTTACGATTGCGAAATCAACATCAACTATTTCAGATGCTTTTCCATCATGTCTGTCAACGAATGCACCAACTGAAAGGTTGCTTGCTAGTGCGTGTGAATATTCAACCCCGTATAATAATCGACCGCTGATTTCACTGATATTTGATCCTACTGGCTTAGCAGCACCAAGCGTGAATCCAACAAAGTTATAACCAGCTTCTTGAAAAACTGGGTCTGCTTTTTTTGGAGCTTCTTCAGCTGCAAAAACTGATGATGAGAAAACAAGAGTAGCGAGTAAAATTTTTAACATTCTTTGATTCCTTGGAAAAATAT
>CAMLRB010000032.1 GCA_946482295.1 uncultured Bacteriovorax sp.
CGTATTTCGAAACCGCTTTCATTAATCCGATATTTCCCTCTTGAATGAGATCCATCACATTCTGCCAAGCTGAGCGATACTCCAGAGCAATTTTTACAACAAGTCTGAGGTTGGCGAGAACCAGTTTTTTTGCGACTTCAATATCACCTGTATCTTGCAATTCTTTAAGGAGTGCTTCTTCTTCTTCAACAGAAAGAAGTTTATACCGACTGATCTCGCGAGCATATGTTGTTAGCGGATCGGTACTCGTAGGCAGATTTTCAGGATTGTTATGTGCAAGAATATCTTTTACAACGTGTGTGTGTGTGAGTGCATTTGAATTCACGACAACGGGTACATCTGATTTAGTTGGGTTAACTTTTTTTACCATGCAGGGATTATACGCCAGGGCCTAGAGAATTGTCATTTCTTTGATGAAGATTGCAACTTTTCTTGAGTCTTTAAGACATTCATTTGATGGTTGATATATTTAAGCGCAAATACTCCATAATTTACTTCGACTTTAACATCCTGCTCACCAATGGCTTCAAATTCCATTGTTTTTTCCGCCTTTTCCATAATCTGCGCCGTGAGTTCCTCGACAATCAAACCTTCAAGGTCACCGCGCCACGGTGGTATTATAAAGCGCTCTTTCGCGCGCTCTACATCCCTAGTCACATGAAGACGCATGCGTTTTTTTAGATGCTCTTTTTCTTCTTTTGTTTTATGGCCATAATTCACATCGAGCATGGCCTGTCGATAATATTTTATGAAGGCCTTAGGAATCTTAATTAAAAATTGCAATTTAACTTTTCCTATCTGTTCATTGATTCGATCGAACTCTCCAAGATTAATATCAAAACCGATTCGATACTCATTTTTTCTAAAATCATGCAGACGAGAGCGATCAATCAGCTCCATTGTCAGAGGTTCTTCAAAAAAAAGATCGCGGGACTGCGACTCACTCATTTTTCTCGCCCACTGATTCCATGTACTATCTACGCTTGCACGAAGAACATCTTCGCCTGAAGTAAATTTGGGTGCCCGAAGGAGAAAATCGGGAACGTTTGTTATCAACGAAATAAATTGTGAGTTGATAAAATTTTGTTCATCGAAAGATTGCTTGTTCATAATTTTAGCAATGCGATCGTCGTAATCTTCAGGACGATAAGTTTCATCACTAAATTCTTCGCAATAAAGTCTTTTTAAATCTTCACCAATATTAGTTCCACCAACGGAGTAGATAACTTTTTGAGGAAAGGTCGCTGCATCGACTTTACGGCAGATAAGATTTTCACACCACACCTGCACTGTTTTAAGATCTTCTTTCAGAAAAAGAGTATTGTCCTGCTCCTTCCATCCAATGGCCTGATTGCTCATTTGACGAATGAAAAAGGACATGAGAGCACTATGTCTGATAATGGGTGCCATCAGTCCAGCAGAGTTAGGATTTCCATTCCATGAACACACTGCCTGAAAAAGTTTTATAGAAAAAAGAAACTCCTGTTCTAAACCGGTTTTACTTGGAAGATAGTTCGCCATTTCATTATCAGGATAAATAATATTTTTATTCACACCTGGAAGTTCAAAACGATTTTCTTTATCAAATTTCAAAAATAAATTATTAAGTAGTTCTTTTTTGCTGATAACAGAGAGATTGTTCGAACAATAATTTCCCACTAAATTTTCAGCGAGATTTGTATAATCTTCCCTGTTAAATTCTAAATTCTTTGCGTATTGGGGAATTGCTCTTGAAAGAAGATCGAGTCCAATATATTGAACAAGTGCCAGCGTTGAACGTTTGACTTGCAGCTTGTCCCATTCAGAAGCATAACGAATTGTTCGAGGGGACTTACAATAATTAGTGAGGTTCTTTCCTTCTTCATAAAATCCGCGATACATCGCCATGGCGGATTTATTCTTTGAGGACTCGCTTTTAACTGATTCATCTCGAGTGAAAACATAGTTGAGTGGATCAGTTAATTCCTCATTATAAGATTCACTAAAATTTCCTAAAACAAGACTCTCTACAGGTGCTAAGGCCCATGACGGTGCGGACACCGTTGCAAAAAAGAGGATGATAATGCCCAAGCTATAAGTTTTCATTTGTTATTTAAGTTATCGGGAATCCTTGTCGAAAAATTGAACATGAAAAGTTTATGTGTCCTTTTATTCCTGAGTGCCTCGCTCTGCTTTGCTCAAGAAACCGAGTTTAAACCGTTCTCGGATGATGAAGCGTTAAAAGAAATTATCTTTGAAGAAGAGTATCTAGAACTCGATGCTTATAACTATGCAGCTCAAGCGAAAGAAGGATCTCAGAGAAGAATAGACATTCACAATTTTCAAAAAGCTAAATTCAAAATGATCAATGGCGATTTGAAAACTGCCCGCTTTCTTCTTGGCCGAATCAATGACAAAACATCGCCACTCACCGGAGTGAAACAACGTTATCTGGCCGTGATCGATTTTATCGAAGGGCGCTTTCGTGAATCGCTCTCAAAACTTTCACAACCTAACTTACAAACCAGCACAAACTATAAACAGATTTGTCTTCTCAAACTAGTCAATATGATGGCACTCAACGATGGTGATGCCGTTCGAAGGGAAGCACCCGGATGCATGTCTCAAACGTCAGATTATTCTAAAAATGATCAATTTTGGCTCGATACCATGGTTAAGTTGAAAACCCGTGATCAAACGGGAATCAAAAAAAATATGATTATGGATATTCTTACAACGCTATCAGATGACGAGCAGATAAAACTCTGGATGAAAACGGGACTCTATTTAAGTCGTGAAGAAGAAATTATATTTATGCTCGGCGGACTTCCAGAATCTTCTTATCAGTCTAAAAAGCTCCGCGAGATTGTCGGTTTCCTTTTCATGCGTAAGGGTAATTTTGAAAGGGCCGTTAAATTTGTTGATGATATCGATTCTGCTAACGCCGAAAATATTAAAGGGACATTCAATCTCTATAATCGCGAATATGAACTTGCTTTTGGTCACTTCAAACTCGCTCTAAAAAAGAAACAAGACTCTGCCAATGCTCTTGAGCGGGCAATACCTCTTGCCTGGCTCCTCAAACAATGGGACGACGGATTACAAATGGTATCAAGTTCCACTAACCGCTCGCTGGACAATCGAAAGAAAAAAGCACTCGCCATTGCTTTCATGATCAGACAGAAGAAGTTTATTGAAGCTCAAAAAGAACTCGCCCTTCTTAGAATTGATTTTAAAAACGTTCCACCTTACGAAGTTCTTGTTATGGAAACGTATGTAAATCTCATTCTTTCCGCGAATGATATTAAATACGATAGACGAAAAATTGAAGAGACTTCTGAGGCCGCATGTAAGGCCTTTGATATCATGGGATGTTGGATATCGCTACAGTTCATTCAGTGGGACAATTTAGGCAAAACGATCACGAGAGATGAACCTATTTATACCGATAAAACTCTCACGGTTGAATCATTGAAGACCAAACAAATCATCACACCACTAAAAGAAGTTCAAAGTGTCGATCAGAGTGACATTGAAGAACTCGATAGTCGGACGGTGAACATTCCCGGCGTCTAGAAATTTTGAGAGTATAAGAGCTCCAATGAAGTTCTGCTTCTCTCAATTTCATTTTCACCAAAAGAATTAAACGTATCATTCTTTTCTTTTTTAACCGAGAGTCCTAGACCCATCGAACGCTTTTCAGAAAAAACGTAAGTCGGCATAACTTTTAAATCTATTCCAAGACCAGGTTTGATCACGAGATTGTTGTAGCGTTTTCTGAAATTCATAACAAGATCACCTTCAGCTACAAGTGAAAATTTTCCAGATTTGAAAACTTGGCCTTTACTGCCGACTGCTAATTTAGTAACAACAACTCGTTTAAGTAAATAATTTGTCACTGATGACTGATCAGCAAAGTGAGATTGAACAAGTTGCAGCTGTGCTCTTAGATCAACATTTCTATGAAGAGCATAGTTCATCCCACCACTTGTTGAAAAAAGAGAAGATGAATCTTGTTGGATCCCTAATCCATCGCTAAATTCTACGTTTCGATAACCCAGCTGAAAAAAGGGAGACCAGCGTCCACTCACGGCCATATCCCAAAGAAGTTCAACTTTAGTTACATCTTTGGCCGTTGTGTCCAGCGAGAAAACTCCAACTTTTCCTTCATTTATTAGGAGTTCTTCTTCTCCAGAACCAATTGTAACAGACACCCGATCGCGAATGAATTTTTCATTTATGTTATAAGCGGCCAGTTGAGCTTCTTCATCAATGTGTCCAACAACAACATCGCGAGCAATTGCTTTATTCAGATCTTCTCTCAAGGCCAGTAGTTCTGGCTTTTCTTTTAAACTTTCATCTACAACGAATCCTTTTTTTGCATCGAGAATTAAACCTTTTGGTGCAAAGTATTCACCCGTATCAACATCCACGTCACCGCCTTTATCTGAGCGATAAACACCCCTTGCTGTATCTAAAACGGCATCAGATCCCGGTGCCACATAGAGACCCGTTTTAAGATCGATATAACCTCCCGCTTTCGGAGCATAATCTCCACTAACAGCATCATAAAGACCTTCAATTGGTGCTTTTTGTGGAGCTTGAGTCACTTCTAATCGTGCGCTATCAACCGCATTTGCCGATTTTAAATTCACAACGTTTTTTTCATCAAAGTCACGGTTGCGATAAAGAGCGTTCAACTGAACAGGAGAGATTTTAACTGGAAGAGATGCTTTTTTAAGGGATTCAGATGAAAAAGCATTTTGACCGGGAGGAACGATGACGACATCCCCTTTGCTTAGAACTTTTTTTAATTCATCTTGTTCGTTAAGGGCCTTACCTGGAATAGTTTGAACCGTCGGTGTCGCATCTTTAGTCTCACGTGAAACAACTTTCTGATCAACATCTTGAGTTTTTTCTAACTTTTCATGAGTCGCTTCATCCACTTTCGCCATGGCCACGGCCCCCTTGAATGTAAGGAGGGAAGTCATGCGGTTTTCAGGATTATAAATTGTTTGGAAATCCGTTCCGCGAATACCTAAGGCGGCCGTTCTTGTCCTGACATAAAACTTATTATCAGTTGTTGTTCCACTAGCAGGACGTTCAACTTCCGCTCTAATTCTTCCTTTTAGAAGTGAGATTACTCCCGGAGTTTCATGCGGCATTTGCGAAAGAACGATTTTTGATTCAGGACCTAAGCTAACTTCTGATTTATCAACAAGCTTAATTTTAATGAAACTTTTTGGACCAGTGAGAACTGATGTATCTTCGACGAGCTTATCACCCATTTCAATCTTTGAAGCTTCAAGCGCACCAGGAACTAATTTTGTAACGGTCCCTTTGATTTTTACAACTTCAGCAAACACAGTTGTTTTTGCAAAAATGTGGTGTGAATGACAAAACATGATTAGCGAAACAATGAAAGTTTTTTTCATAACAGTTAATCTCATCAAATAAAAATGACAGTTAAATCATTTTACTCTTGATTAAGACCTTTCGCTACATTCTTTATTTTGATTGTTTGAATTCTTTACCGTCGAAACTCAAAGTCACGTTTTGCTCTTCTTGACGGCTTGTAATATTCACCGGTCTTTTCCAAAGCGCAAACAAGTTCTTAAGAGTATCTGAAGCATAATTGAAATCGAGATCCACTCCGCGGTGAACGTGTCTTAGAAGCAACTCACCTCTGTTTTGATAGTTTCCACTTTCAACTTCGATGACTGGAGATCCAAAATTAGAAAGCTGAGAAAGGAGTTTATTCTTTATCTCCATGAAGTCTCTTGTTTCAATTTCATTGCGACCAGTGCGTGGATTAAACTTATAAGTGAATAATTGCTGACGTTCACAAAATTCCTGAGTAAAGAACTCGTCAATAAAACTTACGTCATTATGGGTTTTTCTAACCTCAAAAATTTTCTGACGGCCCAATCCTAGATTTTTATTCCAGTTATGCTTAATGTGCATGTCTTCACAGTCGTTATATTCTTTGCCAAAACGACCTGTGTTCCAGCGGTATTCGATATCTCTATAGAGTTCAATTCCAATTTTGTAAGGATTGATGTTCTGTTTACTCATGGCCATAACACCAGCGTGGTGATCGGCATAGTCCACGATTTCAGAGGCCTTCAGCGCTCTTGTTGTCATGATATGAGAGTGCCAATAACTTGCCCAACCTTCATTCATGATTTTTGTTAGGCGCTGAGGAAGATAGTAATAAGCTTCATCGCGAAGAATACCTAAAATGTCTGCTTCCCATTCTTCAAGTGGAGCATTATTGAGAAGATAAAGCATAACATCGCGAGAGGATTCAATTTTTTTCTCACGTAAGTCTATAGACTCTTTTTCTTTCTCTTCAGGTTTTGCCGTTCTTTCTTTAGAACGCATAAAAGATTTAAGCGCATTTGATCTGTCGTCGGAAGCCGAAGCAATATCTTCGCGAGCTTGCTTCATTCGCTCTTCACTTTGGCGCTTAGAGTCCTGAGTTTCAAAGAGGAGTCCTACATCGATTAGGTTTTCAATTGAGTTTACTCTATCAATAAATTCTTCAACGCGATTCTGTCCGTACTTTTCCATGTAACGACGAATTTTTGTTCCATGGTTGGCCATGACAGCGAGCATGTTTCTATCAGTGTTGGCAAACCAAGCGTTGTTCTTGAAAAAATCAGCATGCCCATAAACGTGGGCCATAACAATTTTTTGGTCAACGAGGTGATTCGCATTAAGCAAATAAGCGTAACAAGGATTGGTATTGATAACCATCTCGTAAATTTTTTGTAAACCGTATGCATAGCCTTTCGAGAGTTGATCGTAATCCATTCCGAAACGCCAGTGAGGGTAACGACTAGGAAATCCGCCTTGAGCGGCCAGAATATTAATGGTGTCGTAATCGCACACTTCAAAAAAGACCGGATAAAAATCTAATCCAAACTCAATGGCATAAGAGTAAATTTCATCTCTAATTCTTAAGAGCTCGCCTTCCAATGGTTTCGTTCTTGTCGACATTCGCTATTTACCTTTTCCTAAAAAGTCTTTAATCGAATCGAGAATAGCATCTTTGTTTTTAATTTTTGAAAGAATCACTTTCTCATCATCTTCACCGTAACGACCGGCCAGATCTTTATAAAACTGCCCTGAACCATAACGGCTTTCAACTTGCCCATAACAAAATACATTTGAAGCAGGCAACAAGTCTTGATCTAATATTTCGAGACAAAGTTTCGTATCGTCGGCCGACCAGTTGTCACCATCGGAAAAATGGAAAGGATAAATATTCCATTCACTCGGATCATAATCAGCTTCGATAATTTCTTTACAAAGTTTCAGCGCACTTGAAATAAGTGTTCCACCCGATTCTCTTGTCTTAAAAAATGTTTCTTCATCAACCTCTTTTGCTGTTGCATCGTGGATGATGTAGCGAACTTCAATGTCTTTATATTGGCTTTTTAACCACAAGTTGATCCAGAAACTCTCTGTGCGAACAATTTCTTTTTGTTCATCACCCATCGATCCGGAAACGTCCATCATGTAAATAACAACGGCCGAATTTTCAAACTCAACTTTTGCATCACTTGCACGGTAACGGAAATCGCGTTTAACAGGAATAACTCGTGGATCATTAAAATCGTATGAACCAGAAGCAATTTGGCGCTTCATAGCTTCACGATAAGTACGTTTAAAATGTTTAAGCGAATTCGGCCCAGTCATTCCGATTGACGTGTATTTATTCGTCACGGAAGGCATTGCCTTCTTTCCTTTTGGTTCAATGCGAGGGAGTTCTAACTCTTCACCTAGAATGGCCGCTAATTCTTCCAATGAAAGATCAACTTCTAATTCTTTATTTCCAGCTTGATTCCCAACTTCCTGCCCTTGACCTGGCTGATCACCTTCTTGTCCATCAACAGGATCACCGGCCTCACCATTTCCTTGCCCCATTCCTCCTTGGTTTTTATCACCAAATTTGAAACGAGGAGTATCAATTGAAGGCATCGGTATTTTGAACGTACCATCACCTTTAGGTGCCGGCATTTCACCTTTGGAAACATATTTACGAAGATTGTCGCGGATACGTCCTTTGACAATCTTCCTAAATCTCGCGTGGTCTCTTTTTATTGGATGATCCATTAAAAACCTACTCTCAAAAAATTATGACTTAGCTGAATCACCTTTTGCGAAAATTGAGGCCACAAAATTAAGGGCATCAGTCGCACAGATTTCACAGTAGCCATGGTTCTTAATGAGTCGCGATTTCACGACATCAATCTTTTCTTGCGTTTCTTTATCAACAACTTTCGAAATGATTGTTGTTAACTTAATTGAATCTTTTTGATCTTCAAAAAGTTTCAATTCAAGAGCGCGGTGAAGTCTTTCATTCATCTTGTAATCAAAAACTTTTCCTTCAATTGCAAGAGCACCGATGTAATTCATGATTTCTCTTCTGAAGTCGTCTTTACGTGATTCAGGGATATCGATTTTTTCTTCGATACTTCTCATGAAACGCTCATCTGCGTCTTCCAATTTGTTGGAATATTTATTTCTAATTTTCTCTTTTTGAGTGTACGCCTTGACGTTATCAATATAATTCGCACAAAGAGTCTGAATTGCGCTCTCATCAACTGAAATCGCTTTCTGCACATCGTTTTTCACGATATCTTCATACTCTTGACGAGCAACTGCTAACATTTCACGGTAGTGATCGAGCTGATCAGCTGAATTGATCAACCCGTGGTGCTTCAATCCACTTTCAAGTTCATTGAACACCATAAATGGATTTAAACATCCTACGTGCCCGTTTTTAACAAGTGAGTTTGAAAGTTTATCCTGAATATAACGAGGAGAAATCCCTTCAAGACCTTCACGTATCGCTTCTTTACGAAGTTCTTTTACGTTGTCTTCGTTGTAACCTGGAAGTGTTTTTCCGTTATACAATTTCAGTTTTTGAAGTTTAGTTAAATCTGATTTTTTTGGTTCTTCTAAGCGAGTAAGAATCGACCAAGTCGCCGCCATCTCAATTGTATGTGGAGCAATATGCACGTGCGGAATTCTTTCAGCGTTAAAATCTTTTTGATAGATTTTTGTCTCTTGATCAAGACGTGTGATATACGGAACGTCAATCTTCACTGTACGATCGCGAAGAGCTTCCATGAACTCATTTGATTGAAGTTTTCTGAATTCTGGTTCGTTAGTGTGACCAAGAATAACTTCATCAATATCCGTTTGTGCGAATTTTTTAGGTTTGATTGATTGCTCTTGGGAAGCTCCAAGAAGATCGTACAAGAAGGCCACATCAAGTTTTAACATCTCGATGAATTCAACAATACCGCGGTTAGCGATGTTGAACTCTCCGTCAAAGTTGAAAGCGCGTGGATCTGAATCCGAACCATACTGAGCAATTTTTCTGTAGTTGATATCACCTGTTAATTCAGTTGAATCTTGGTTCTTCTCATCTTTTGGTTGAAATGTACCAATACCAATACGATCTTTTTCAGAGAGAAGAAGACGTTTTACGCGAACGTGTGAAAGAACTTTTTTCCAATCACCGTTATATTTTTTCAAGTAAGCACCAAGGATGTAGCGGTCAGCTGGACACACTTCACCTTTAATATTGATTTTGCCTTCTTTTTTCCCTTTGTTTACTTCTTCTAAGAATTGCTTGCGAACTTCAACCGGAAGAAGTTTTAGGGGTTCTTCATGCATAGGGGAAGGGAAGATCTTCTGTCCACCAAGAATGTCTGATTCAGTTTCATCAAACCATTCAAATGTATAAAGCGCTCCTGCATCTGTACGTGAGTAATGCTCAAGACCTTTTTTAATCATGCGCGAGATTGAAGATTTTGCTGAACCTACTGGACCATGAAGGAGAAGAACACGTTTTTCTGTTCCGTATCCTGCGGCCGCTGACTTGAAAAAGTTCACAAGCTTCATTAAGTGAACATCAATTCCGAAAACAGCATCTTTACCATTTTGAATTGGATCGTCAAAGAAGTGATAACGTACAACTTCTTTCTTATACTCTGTATATGTTGTTGATCCATATGAAGTGATCATGTCATGAACACGTTGAAAAGCATTTCTTGTAACTTTTGGATTTTCAGCTACCAAATCGAGGTAATCCTGAAAAGTACCAGTCCAATGAAGATGAGAAAAATCGGAAATTTTATAATTCTCATCCATGAATTTATTAATATCTAACTTCGTCATCAATCCCCCTAATAAATGGTCGGTGTACTTAGTAATTATGGCATAGATTAAAAAAATTTCCTAAGCTTATAAGACCGAGCAAAGGTGTCCGACAATATTTTAAAATTGACAAAAATCCATGGTCACTTAAAATTAAAAAAGCATCCTTATTTTGACGTGAGACAACCATGGCCCTTATAGCTTCTGGCCTAACTGACATTGGACGAAAACGAAAAACAAACCAGGATTCACTTTATATTGGTTTGGATCGAAAACTTTTTGTCGTCGCTGACGGTATGGGTGGCCATAATGGCGGAGATATCGCTTCGCAGATGGCAGTGAAAGTTTTGCCTCAGTATGTGATTGAAAATCTCACCATGGAACCTCCGCTACTTTTAGAAGGTTCAATTAAAGAATCCAATCGTGCCATTAAACGCTACGGAGAAACACATCCCGAGCTAGTTGGTATGGGAACAACCATTGTAAGTTTTCTTTTCCGCGGACAAAATATTTATGTTGGAAATGTCGGTGACTCGCGCGCCTATCTCATCAATGGAAAGAAAATTTATCAACTCACACGCGACCATTCATTGGTACAAGAAAAACTCAACTATGGTGTTTACACTCGAGAACAGGCCGCTTTAGATCCGCAGAAAAACGTTTTAGTCCGAACAGTAGGTTTCGAAGACGATGTCGACGTCGACATTTTCACCTACAAAGTTATCCGTAACGACATATTCATTATTTGTTCTGATGGTCTACACGGAAAAGTAAGTGACGAAGATATTCTTTACCTCATCAACAAGTTCATCCCCGATCCCGCAAGCGCCACTCAGGCCTCGGCCGACAATGTCATTCGAGCTCTCATCGATCTGGCCAACGAAAATGGCGGCCAAGACAATATCACGGCCATTTTAGTCATTGCCCAGTAGAGAGGGAATCTCCTTCCCGCGAAAAATAAATTGCTTTCCCTACCCATAAAATTTACAATTTGAAGGTCAACAACTGCCGTTTTTTATTTCGAAAAAAATTGGAGATTCGCCTTTGGATCGCTATTACACATTGATGATCATCCCCGAAAAAAATAAAGACGTTCGATCGATTAAGATCCCTCGCCTCTTATTTAAAAGTTTGATGTTCTTATTCATTACTTTTATCGTTCTTCTTGGAATACTCACTTACGATTATTGGAATGTTCTCTCACAAGTTTACGAGAACAAACATCTCCTCGTGGAAAATCGTCAGCTCAAAGAGCAAGTTCAGCTCTTTCAAATGAAATTAAATTCAATCACAGAAGATCTAGAGCGCATCAATGTTTTCGAAAGAAAACTTCGTGCGATCACAGGACTTGAGGCCATAAAAGCCGTCACTGTTGATGCTGGTTCTTATTCATCACCTGCGGCCGGTACACAAAACAATATCATTGAACCAGATCGCGAGTTTAATGCTGGATCAATGATTCGCATTTTTAAAAATGATCAAACTCGTACAGCACAAAAACTTGAACTTTTTGAAGAAGATCGCCGTTACAAAGAAACAAAAAAACAATACGAAGAAAAAATTGCTAATGCTTACGTTGAAAATGCAGATCCGGCCTATTCAAAAGAATGGACGATGCTCACAAGACAAAGTTTAAGCATGGCCTCTCTCTTTGCAGAATTCGATTATAAATATGACGTCGTCATTAATTATCTCAAAGAAATCGAAGTTCGCGTTCATCAACTTGATCAACATCTTCTCGATAAAGAATCTTTTCTCAAATCAACTCCGACCCTCATGCCTTCTGTCGGTCATTTCACTTCAGGCTATGGCCCGAGAATGAGTCCTTACGCTGGACGTATCAAAATGCATGAAGGAATCGATATCGGAGCACCAACAGGAACTCCTATCATCGCACCTGCTGATGGTATTGTTACGTTTTCGGGAGCTAAACCTGGCTTCGGAAATTTTGTTCAAATTGACCACGGATATGGAGTAGAAACTATCTACGGTCACGCCGCCACTTTATCTGTTAAAAAGGGCCAGCAAGTGGTTAGAGGCGATAAAATTGCTACCGTCGGAAATACTGGCTATTCGACAGGACCGCATGTCCACTACGAGGTTCGTGTCAACGGCACACCCGTTGACCCACTCTACTACGCACTCAACTAATACATTTTTTAATTTTTATATTTAGATACTAGGAGACCTTGTCATGTTTAATCCACTACAAATGATCTTTGGAACGAAGTACGATCGCGACCTAAAAAAACTCAAGCCGATCGTTCAACAAATCAATGCCCTTGAAGCTGGAATGGCCAAGCTGAGCGACGATGAACTTAAAGCACAAACACCAAAACTTCGTGAACAAATCAAAGCTGGAAAATCACTAGAAGAGCTATTGCCAGAAGCTTTCGCCACAATCAGAGAGGCTTCAAAGCGCGTTTTAGGTATGCGCCACTTCGATGTTCAATTAATGGGTGGTATTGCTCTTTATAACGGCTCTATTTCTGAAATGAAAACGGGTGAAGGTAAAACCCTCACAGCAACTCTGCCCCTCTACCTCGTTGCTCTTGAAGGAAAAGGCGCTCACGTTGTTACAGTCAACGATTATCTCGCAAAACGTGATGCAACTGAAATGGGTGTTCTTTATCAATGGTTAGGATTATCAGTAGGTGTGATTCTTTCACAAATGTCTGATGAAGAAAGACAAATCGCTTATCGCTCGGATATCACATACGGTACAAACAACGAATTTGCATTCGACTACCTTCGCGACAATATGAAATTTTCGCTGGAAGAATATGTTCAACGTGATCACCACTTCTGTATCGTCGATGAGGTTGACTCGATCCTTATCGATGAAGCAAGAACTCCTCTCCTTATTTCTGGTCCTTCTGAAGGTGATCCAAGCCTTTATTATGTTGCCAACGACATTATACCTCGTCTGCAAAAAGACACTCACTTTACCGTTGATGAAAAAGCACGCTCTGCTGTTTTCACTGAAGACGGAGTCATTAAAGTTCAAGAGCTCTTAAAAATTGAAAACTTATATAACGTCGAACATTCAAATCTGCTTCACCATTTGAATCAGTCTCTAAAGGCCCACAGCCTATTCAAACTGGATGTTGATTATGTAAACCGCGATGGTCAAATCATCATCGTTGATGAGTTCACAGGACGTCTTAAAGAAGGTTCACGTTGGTCTGATGGTCTTCACCAATCTGTTGAAGCTAAAGAAGGCGTAAAAATCAAATCTGAAAACCAAACGCTCGCTTCTATCACTTTCCAGAACTACTTCAAGCTTTATAAAAAGCTCGCTGGTATGACGGGTACTGCTGATACTGAGGCCGAAGAGTTCATGAAGATTTATAATCTGGATGTTGTCGTTATCCCGACAAATCTTCCAATGAAGAGAATTGATGAGGCAGATATTATTTATAAAAACCGCGCTGCCAAATATAGAGCAGTTGCTGAACTCATCAAAGAACTTCATAAAAAAGGCCAGCCAGTTCTCGTAGGTACAATCGCCATTGAAACTTCTGAACTACTCTCTAGCGAACTTCGCAAAGCTGGAATTCCACATGAAGTATTAAATGCTAAACAACACGAACGTGAAGCTGAGATTATCAAACTTGCTGGTCAAAAAGGCGCGGTTACAATCGCTACAAACATGGCCGGTCGTGGAACTGATATTAAACTCACAGAAGAAACAAAAGCTCTTGGTGGTCTTTACATTTTAGGAACTGAACGCCACGAATCTCGTCGTATAGACAATCAGCTAAGAGGTCGTTCTGGTCGTCAAGGAGATCCAGGAAATTCAAAATTCTTCCTGTCACTTGAAGACGACCTAATGAGAATTTTTGGTTCAGATAAAATTTCAGGACTCATGAATACCCTAGGTATGAAAGAAGACGAGCCTATTGAACATAAAATGATTTCAAATGCGATTGCAAAAGCTCAGAAAAAAGTTGAATCGCACAACTTTGATATTCGTAAACACTTACTAGAATACGATAACGTTATGAATGAACAACGTCGTACGATTTACAAAATCCGTCGTGACATTCTCAACGATCAAGACAATGAAGGATTTGTCTCAGAAATGATTGAGGACGTGGCAATCAATCTTCTGGAAGTTTATCGTCCAGAAAAGAAAACAGAAGTCTCATCTTGGGACTGGAAAGAAATGGCCGCAGGTTTCAAAGCTTCTTTCAACACTGATCACGAAATTAGCTACAACGATTGCGTAAAAAATGCCGACGGTGATGTTGAAAGGTATTTCGCTGAAACTGCTAAGAACATCTTGAAAGAGAAACTAGCAAAATACGAACCAGAACAAGTTAAATACGCATTTAGAGAAATTCTCCTCTCTACATTCGATCAACACTGGAAGGATCACCTCCTTCAAATGGATCACGTTAAAGAAGGGATCAATCTACGTGCCTATGCTCAGAAAGATCCTCTTACTGAATACAAAAAAGAATCTTTCGCCCTTTTCGAGACAATGAAAGGCCAAGTTAAAAAGTCCATTGTGACGAACCTCTTTACTGTGAGACTTTACACAAAAGAAGAAATTGAAGAACTACAACGTCGTCACCAGGAAGAACTAGAGGCCCAACTTGAAGCACACAAAAAGAGTTTAGAAGTTGAAACTAAAAAAGAAGAAGCTAAACTGATAAGAAGAAGCCACCCTAAAGTGGGGCGCAATGATGATTGTCCTTGTGGCTCTGGCAAGAAGTACAAGCACTGTCACGGAGTTGAAGCTTAATGGTGAAAAAAAGTGGAAAAAAAGATCACGACGACGATGATGATCGCAAAGATCTGACTCGCATCGAAGATCTTTCCGAGTTTCTGCACGAAGAAGACCCTGAACTAGACAATCAGTTCGGGGGTTTTAACCGTCCAGAACCTTCTTCCACTGGCATCAATCTAGATGCTCTTGACGATGATTTTAACGATTCCACACCGGAATTTGGAAGCTCTGATGGGATTGCTGATGGTGATCAGCTCCCACCAGATCTGCCTCCTGATATCCCGGCCGACGAAAGTGAAAACGATTTCCAATTTCAAAGTGAAGATTCATTCGCTGAAACGGCTTCGGAAGAAATTGCTGATGAAATTTCTTTCTCACTCGAAGAATCTCTGCCCTCGTTTTCAGAAGATGAAACTCCTGCTGAACAAGCAGAGATTTTTGAAGAAACCTCTGAAAGCAATTTCGAGGAAACTTACGAGGAAGATTCAAAGGGGCTTAAAGAACCCGTCGATGCCATCTCTGCCCCTCGTTTAACACCTGAACGTTTCGAAGACGTCAAAACCTTCGCCCAGCATTTCACTTATGGACAATCAACAGGTGGAGGCAATCCCCCATTCAGTATCATCGTCCGCCACATCAAATTTAAAGAAGAAGCTGACGACATACTCGCCCTCTTACGCGAGTTTGGAATTGTGACGACCACCAATGAATCTGAAACTCTCAAGGCCCTCGAATTTGGGACTCTACTCATCCCTCAAATCAGTGAATATGTGGCCATTGTATTGGCCCATAAAATGAGACGTTTTGATCTCGATTTAGAAGTTGGTCTCTCTGATGAAATCCATCCTTCAAAATCCGGTGAAACAAATCCTCGAGGCCTGGTAAAAAAAGAAAGCCTCAAACAAAATAAATCGGAATCCATGAAATTGGCGGATCATGATCAATCGATCAAAGACGTGCTCATTTCAACTTCGTCATCTTTAGAAGGATTCAAAGTTGCTCGCCATCTTGGTGTTCAAACGACTGTTGCTATTATCGAAGAAGATGAGTTAGAAAAGCTCGCGTTTGTTTCTCGTCAGGAACGTGAACACTCTGAACAGTTTGAAGGCGAAGGCGATCAAGATGCTTTCAAAAAATTCAAACAAAACTATGAGGCCCTATACGAAGATTTAAAAAATCAGCTCGTCCAAAAGGCATACGCCCAAAATGCAAACGCACTTTTGGGGTTAAATTTTCAACTCAATCCACTTCCTTTTGATCGAAGAGACACTCGAGTGAATGCTTATCAAGTTACATGTAGTGCGACTCTTGCTCTCGTCACGAGGGAGGACGTCTGAAACATTATAAGGCCATCGTTGTAGGAGGAGGAATTGTTGGGGCAGGAATTTTTAGAGATCTTTCTTTAAATGGCATTCCATCTCTTCTCGTCGACGCTCGCGATTTTTCTTCTCAAACTAGTGAGCGCAGTTCAAAAATGCTCCACGGTGGAATCAGGTATCTTGAAAATTTCGATTTCGAATTAGTGTTTGAAGCACTTCATGAAAAAAATCTCTGGCTGAAAATCACACCTCACCTTGCGCGAGAAGTTGCTTTTTATCTGCCCGTTTACGACAATGCTAAACGCCCATTGTGGATGATCCGCCTGGGTCTATTTCTCTACGACTTCCTTTCAAGATTCAAGAACTCTCCTTTCAGCATCAAGAGTAAAGAAGAATGTTTGAAGGCCATTCCAATTTTGAATCACAAGGGTTTGACTGGGGCCGGAGTTTATTATGATGGAGTCATGGACGATGCAAAACTCACACTTGAAGTAATTTATGATGCTCTCAAAGACAACAAATCAGAAGCACGCAATTACACTGAAGTGATTGATGTAAAAAAAATAAAAAAACGTACACAATTGACTCTAAAAGATACGCTGACAGGGAAAGTGGAAGACATCACTTGCGATCAAGTTGTCTATGCCCTCGGCCCTTTTACTGATCGTTTTATGAAACGTTTTCCTTTCTACCATTGGAAAGACGTTCTTCTTCCTTCAAAAGGTTCCCACATTTGGATTTCTGCCCGCGATCTTCCCCTTACACACCCAATCGTCATGACTCCCTCAGATGAAAAAGGTGACCGGGTCATATTCGTCATCCCTCATGGTGACAAAATTCTCGTCGGAACAACAGAAGTGCAGTACAACGGCGATTTCTTCGATGTCCACCCCGATCAAGACGAGATCCAGTATCTCATCAAGAACTTGAATCTCTATTTTCCACATTTGAAATTATCTGAAAAAAATATCATTGGTAGCTTTGCAGGAATTCGTCCACTCGTTCGCTCTGATGAGGGATCGGATCTCGGTAAAACTTCTCGCGAACACAAAATTTATCAGCCAGACGCTAATACTTTTGTCATCGCCGGTGGAAAATACACAACTTTCAGAGTCATGGGACAAAAAATATCTCAACGCATTTGTCATCGTTTTGGAAAAAGTTTCAACCCTGACAAATCCGAATCATCACTGCGCCAGCGATCTGTAATCATCCCTTTTGATTGGCATCTTCCTTCAGCTTCAGACCTTGAAAAAGTCTGCCTGACTGAACTTCCTCGTACATTCGAAGATCTCGTCGCTCGTCGTTTAGGAATTGCAACACGCGCGATTTGGTCCGTGAAAACCGAAAAAGACTTTAATCAGTATTTCCTTTCACATTTGGAACTCCTTTCAAAATATATTCACATAACAAAAGAAGATATTCTGCACTTTCCTTAGTCTCTACAATCTCCGCCCCCATTTCAAAAATTGACGATCACCTATAGTTCGAAGCAAATAATTCAAATGACTTCCTCTCCTCCTCCAACACTTCTTTTTGTAACGTCATCATTCATGAAAAATATCAAAAGACCCATTAATGATATCGGCATCCGTCATCGTGCAAGACTTGAAATCACTAGAAATACAAGTCTCCATCTAACCGTGAAAATCTTGAAGGAAAAGTCACGCCTTAGAACGAAAGCACTGCTGCAAATCTTAAAACGGGCCATTCAAAGAGGGCGAGTTCAAGGATTAAGAATTCATCACTATACGCTCGAACATGATCATGTTCATCTCATAGTTGAAGCAAGGAACAATTATGAATTAGGAAAAGGAATGCAGGCATTCGGTGTATGCTTTGCAAAAGGTATCAATAAGTGCAAATCACTTAAAGGTGCTGCTTATAAACATCGTTATCATTTACGAAAAATTAACTCTGCTCGTGATTTGAAAACAGTTATGAGATATGTTTTCAACAATTCCAAAAAGCATCGCAATTCGCTCACAATGGTTCATCCCTTTAATTCAATCACTGCAGAATTGAAGCACAAATTGTTTACGAAAGAGAAAGTTGTTTTAGATAGAGAGCTGATGGCATTGCTCGATCCAATACGGATTTTTTACAATGCCATTGAATTTTATTAGAAGCGGTAAGATAGACCAAACTGCAAACGAGTTCCTGAGAGTGATCGCTCACTTTCTGTACCGTTATTGTACTGGTACGATTCCGTCGAAGAATAATAATCAAAAATTGCACGGGCACCAAAGTTGTTGCTCAAAGTATATTTCATACCAACACCTAAAGAGAAAAATTTACTATCGCCTTCTTCTGTCACTGGCGCAACTCCTGGCGTACTAACAGAGGTCTCATTTGACTCACTACCAATTCCTGCAGTTAACAAACCGTAGAAAACTGGACGGTTTAAATCAAATGGTTTGTTATAAAAGTGATACGAAAGTCCGCCCCCAAACTCGAGCCAGTCTGATTCACTCTGAACATCACCTCCTGTCTCTGTTGTTCTTTTGTGAACAAAACCCGTCACAGAAAAATCACGTAGGAAATTGTTCATGTTGAAAAAATAACGTTCAAGTCCTAATGAAAAATCGACAGCAGAAGCGGTGAAATCAGTTGTTGTACCAGCTGTTTCACTTTCCCCTGAAAGTGAATTGAGATAGAGCATTCCCCAAACTTCCCACTTATCAGCTTTATTTGTTCCCATGCGAGATGGGAGTTCCATAATTTCTTCAGATGTTTCTGGACGAGAGGATTTCGCTACAACATGGGCAGACTTTTTGGAAGAAGATTTTGGCTCCATCCCCAATTCTTCCAATTCTGCTTGATCAGCATCATCAACCACAATTTCTTTGTCATCAGAGACAGAAGAAGTTTTTTCATCGAGGGGCATAGATTCTGTACCACCTGGGATGGCCTCTTCTTTCAAACTTTTTGTGGGATCTTCAGTGATTTTTACAGGTGAAGCAATTTTTAGATTGAGTACTTTGTCATTGGTAATTTCATTAGGATCTACAACTCTGTAGAGCGACCAAATAGATCTTGAAGGAGAAACTTTTTCAGCAACTCCACGAGCGATAACACCGGCCGTGATAAAAAATTTAGCATGGTCCCCGACAACCAAACCGTCTTCACCGCCTCTGTTGATAAGAACAGTTTTTTTAGAATCAGAAACTTTGAGAAATCTGAGAGTGAGTTTTTCGTCAATTTCTAATGCTTGGGCCGAAGCTGATACCAGTAATGAAAAAAGTAATGCCTTTTTAATCACGAATTTCTCTCCTAGAAATAAACGCTCATTCCTAAGTAATATTTTAAGTCGAACTTTGAAAATTTTCCATTGATATTGTCAGAGACACCATCAGAGGAATTATAACTTTTAACGTCAGCATTGATACCGAAGTTCGCACTTGCCCCAACATTGACTGTATCTTCAGCAAGATCACCAGTTCGGAAACGATACTTAGTCATGAGCTGCATCGATGGGAGTGTAAGAACTTGGTAAGAGTAATCTTTGGAAAGCTCCGGGGCAGACATGTCAGAAGAGCCGACTTTAACTCCTAGCCCGGCAAGATAGATGAAGCGATTAAGAGTAAGTGGATTATTTACGAAATAGTAATTTAGGTATCCACCAACGAAACCTTCTTCAGATCGGCCATTGCGACCGCCAATATCAAGATCAACGACACCTCTTTCAAGTATGAATTGAATTGACCAATTTTTCCACTCGGGATTACTGCGAGAAAGATGAAGATCGTATCCAAGACCTAGGTGGTAGCCACGACCTTGGTAATAGGAGTCAGCATCTGTAGTTTGATTAACCATGGAACCTGAAAAATGAAACATAAGTTCATGCCCATCAAGTTCATTAAGGGCGAGCTCTCTTCTGCGTATTTCACTTTCGACACCTGTTTGAATAAAATATTTACGAAGGGAAGCTGAATCAAGATCTGCTGTCCAGTTTTCACCGTCGCGTTGTTTTTTTGCAAGTACACGTGGTGAAATCTCTGCCTTAGCTTTCTTATCTTCTCGAGCTTGTTCATATGTTGATTTTATCGTGACCGCTTTATTAAACTCGCGCATATCCGGAATTTTCTCTTGATCGCGATAGAAATCTTTCACACCGTATTTCATCGAAGCAACTTTCTGTTCATGGCCTTCACCCATGCTGTCGAGGAGCTTCTTGTCTTCGGCCTTTTTGATGTCACCAACACGAACAGATCGATTTCCAATAAAATAGCGTTGATCAGTTTTATCCCCATATTCTTCACTGTAATACGTTTCTGATTTGTTACGAAATCCTTCGTAAGTACTAATTTCGATGTCTGCCTCAGGCACTGGATCTTCATCGAAGAGTTTTTCACTTGAATCGTATTGATCTTCTTCGCGAACAAGTCGACGAGGTACATTTTCTTCATTTTCGGCCAAAAAAGCGTCAACATCGTTGTATTCGTCTTGATTGACTACGCGGTGGCGAGTTTTTATTCGGAGCGGACGTCCCATACTGACAGATCGGTCAGTCATCATAAGGAGTTTGCTCGCTTTTTTAAGATGTTCTGGGAGGGCGATTGATTTTAAGGACCAGTAGGACTTTCGGGGCAGACTTTTAACAAGTTCGCCTTCCGCTACCAAAAAAATGACTGGAGTTTCTTTTGGACCTTTTTGGACGTAAAAACGGGCCTGAAGACCTTCCCTATATTCCTCGAGATCCCCGAGGTCGGCAATCATGCTTTCACCGCTGGTTGAAACGTCAGTAATGGTGACTTCTTCAAGGGATAAGGCCCCTGCCAATTGAGAGTGGAAATAAAGGCTTAAAACCAATAAAACGCGTCTAAATTTTGTCTTCATGAAGAAAAGTTTAGCACAATAATACGCCATGCATACACGAGGGAATTCCTTGCTTCACTGCGAATAATTTTCTATAACTGTAGAGGTAAAAATGACAAAAAAAGGGACCTCTTATGAGCAAGAAAAAGATTAAGAAAATCTATAAATACGAATGCACGATTACCGGTGAAGCTTTCAAAACAACTGCTGAAGCAAAACATCCTGATGAACTCACGACTGTAAGCGCTTACTATCAACTTCATCCTGAACTGGATGACCGTCCACTTGAGATCAAACTCAAAGTGAAGAACGAAGAAGAAACAGCAGCTGCTATTAAGGCATTAACGGAGTAATTCTGTATGGAAACAAAACAAGTCATCATCATTGGATCTGGCCCTGCCGGATATACTGCGGCCCTATATTCGTCACGAGCGGGTCTTAACCCTTTAGTGATTGAAGGACATGAGCCGGGCGGACAATTAACAACGACAACTGATGTAGAAAACTTTCCTGGATTCCCGGAAGGTGTCATGGGTCCAGAACTCATGGACAAAATGAGAAAACAAACTGCTCGTTTTGGAACTCAATATCTTTCAACAAAAGTAACGGACGTTGATCTTTCAAAAAGACCTTTTCACGTTAAGTGCGAAAATGGTCAGGAGTTTCTTGCAGAAACATTGATTATTTCAACTGGTGCTTCTGCTAAATACCTTGGTCTTCCAAATGAAATGGGATTGATTGGTAAAGGTGTTTCAGCTTGTGCGACTTGTGATGGATTCTTCTATCGTAACAAAGTTGTTCACGTTGTTGGTGGTGGTGATACAGCTCTTGAAGAAGCAAACTTCCTTACACGTTTTGCTGAAAAAGTTTATTTGATTCACCGTCGTGATTCTTTTCGTGCTTCAAAACCTATGCAGGATCGCACCTTCAACAATCCCAAAATTGAAGTTGTGTGGAATACTGAAGTGAAAGAAATCCTCTTCGATGAAGGTGGTGTTAACGGATTAAAAGTTTTCAACAACAGCACGAATGAAACGTATGATAGAAAAACTGATGGTTTCTTCTTAGGAATTGGACATGAACCGAATACGAAATTCTTAAAAGGCCAATTAGCACTTGATGAAAGTGGCTACATTAAAACTCAGGGCACACACCCAGATACTTCTGTACCAGGTGTTTTTGCTTGCGGTGACGTGCAAGATCCATACTACCGTCAGGCCATCTCTGCAGCGGGTTCTGGTTGCCAAGCGGCCATCAGAGCTGAGCGATTCCTCGAAGCGGAACACGATAAAAAACACAGCTAGAAACCACATACAAGAACGACAATGAGCACTCCTTCGGGAGTGCTTTTTTTTTGTCCAAGTGCCTAGTGATTGGTCAGGGGCAA
>CAMLRB010000033.1 GCA_946482295.1 uncultured Bacteriovorax sp.
AGATCTACACTCTTTCCCTACACGACGCTCTTCCGATCTAGCACTGATTTCGATGAAGAGCTTTTAGCTGATGCAATTCAAAATGGTCCAATGCCAGTTTTAATGACTTGGTATCATACCTTTAAATTGCAGCTTTCCATTTATTTTCAAGATAGAGAACTTTCTTTAGCCTCACTCGAAAAATCACGTCCAATTATTTACTTATTAAGAGGGCAGCAAGTTGAAGTAGATTTTGCTTTTTTCGGTTCATTGGCGATAATGTCCTGTTGGACTTCTGAAAGTATAACAGCAGAACTTAAACATGAATTAGAAGTAAATTTAGAAAGGCTATCGAGATGGGCCACTCTCAATCCAGATAATTTTTCCTCTCGTTATCTAATTGTGAAAGCAGAGAAGGCCAAGTTTGATAAACAATTTTTTGAAGCTGAGCAAATTTATGAACAGGCCATTCGAAGCGCGAGAGACACCGGTTTTATTCAACATGAAGCACTAGCTTATGAAAGAGCTTCCAGCTTTTATCGTGAGAGAAATTTGATTTTAATTGCTGATACTTATTTGCGAGAAGCTAAGTCCTGCTACGCTGCTTGGGGGGCCGATGGAAAGGTTCAACAGCTGAATCAAAATCACCCTCAATTAAAAGAAAAAATTGGTGGAATTCATAATGGACTGAATGTCACACGAACAATGGAAGTTGATTTGTTTTCTGCCATTAAAGCATCCCAGGCCATTTCAAGTGACGTTGTTCTAGAAAAACTAATTCCAAAGCTCATAACATTAGTGTTGCAACAAAGTGGTGCACAAACAGGCTATCTGATACTTTGTCATGATAGAGTTCTAACAGTTGATGCAAAGGCGTATATTGAGAATAACAACATTAGATCTGAAATTCTCAGCACTACACCAATAGAAAGTTTTCCAAATGTTCCCATGTCGATGATTCGTTATGTGCAAAGAACGAAGAAAAAAGTTATTTATGATGAAAATAACTTAGACATTGCTCCTTTTCTCTCTGATGTGTTTATTCGTGAGAATCAACCTAAGTCTATTCTTTGTTTACCTATTTTGAGAGGAAAAGAATTGGCCGGGATTTTATACCTGGAAAATAAAATAATTTCAGGCGTTTTCACGGAAGAGAGACTGAGTGTGCTCGATCTTTTAGCTTCTCAGGCTGCGATATCACTTCAAAATGCCCAGCTTTTTAAAAGTTTAAATGAAGAAATTTTGCATCGAAAAGAAGTTGAAGATGAACTTAGATCGAGCCGAGAATTGTTACAATCAATTATCGATTCAACATCTGCACTCATTTATGTCAAAGATGTCGAAGGACGTTTTTTACTCGTAAACCGTCAAATTGAAGAACTCTTCCAAATGAAGAAAGAAAATTTTTTAGGCAAGACTGTTTATGATTTGTTTCCTCCAGATGTAGCAAAAAGGTTATTTGAAAATGACCAGTTGGTAATTCGAAAGTCGGGACCAATCGAGTTGGAAGAAGATGCTATTATTGAGGGTAATCATCACACTTATTTATCTTTTAAAGTTCCCCTTTATACAGTTGATGGAAAAATCACTTCTATTTGTAACGTATCTACAGATATTACTGATCGTAAAAAGATAGAAGAAGAGAGAGAAGAACTTCTTCATCAAAAACACCTCGCACTTTTTGAAGCTGAAAAAACCATTGCACTTCGCGATGACTTCTTGGCCATTGCTTCACATGAGTTAAGAACACCACTTACTCCGGTAAAGATGTATTTAGATATTTTGAAAATGCAGGTTCGGAAAGTTGCAAAAGATGATTGGCAAAAGGACCTTATTTTAAAAACATTAAATAAAGCTGATCAATCAATGATTCGTTTGACCCGCTTAATAGAAGATTTATTGGATGTCTCGCGCATTCAAAGTGGTCGTTTGATTTTGAAACGAGAAAATTTTGACCTGAATGAACTACTCGTTGAAGTCATTGGAAAACTCGCTTCCGAAAAAGATATTGAAGCAAAGATTGATTTCAAATTAACTCATTCAATTATAGGCCATTGGGATAAAGCGAGAATTTCTCAAGTCATCAAGAACCTTGTTTCTAACGCTGTTAAATATGGAAAGGAAGGTCCTATTGAGGTTAGTACAGTAGTAGTCGATAATAGCGCACTTTTGAAAATAAAAGATTATGGAGTGGGAATTAGTTCGGAAGCTCAATTAACTATCTTTGAATTATTTTCAAGAGCATCTTCTATTAAACATTATGAAGGACTTGGATTAGGTCTATTTATCGCTCTTGAGATTGTTAAGGCCCACGGGGGGCAACTCAGGGTGGATAGTGAGCTGGAAAAAGGATCAACGTTTACCATGGAATTGCCTTTATAATTTACACCAAGCTAGAGGGAAGTCGATAATTCTACAAAGCCGGCATTGAGATCTATATCTCTTCTTCCACTTGCACTGATTGAACGAACAATTCCATACGCAAAATACAAATAGATTTTACCATTGAACGAGGCGAGTGTCGGTTCACCAACTGTGATCATCTCATTGCTGTTTAAAGAATTCGCCGAAAGTAAAGTCACTTCCGGTCCCCATGAGGCATTCAGATGATAATCGCTATGACCCGAACCCAGATAAGCATGAGAAACGATTTTATCTCCGCGTCTGAGATATAGTTTTGTTCCCGAAAAAAATGGTTGTGATTCTTCAGCCGCAGTATTGATGACAGCGGGAAGAGTGACTGCTGTCCAGCTACCGTCGGGAAAAACTCCGCTGGTGATCTGATATACAGTAAGATCGTGAGCTACTTGCTCATCATCAGTCCAGATCGATTTGATGACGCCTGAGTTGTCGTAATAAAGATGTGGATTTCCCTGAACACCAGTGTGAGAAGAGAAATTCACTGGCTCGATATTGGGAGTAATGCTCTGGAAGAATTCGCCGGCGTAGGTCACATCTCCCAAATTCTTGTTTTGGTTTAAAGTGAGTGTTCCTGCATAAATGTCCGGCTTATCATCACCCAGATCATCAAAATAATTATTCCACGCCACTGCGAATTCTGCTGTCGTGGACGTGGTCATATGAAAAGACAATCCAAACGGTCCATTGGCGGCTTTAACGTCGTTAAACGCGACTTTAAATGGATTCCTGAATGTACCATCACTCTGTCTTTTAAAACCGTAAAACACAGTTGGAAAAAGGGCTATTTTGCTGACGACTCCAGGGATCTCAATGTTGAGATGCTGAAGTGTATTGCTTGTAAGAGATCCAATAGGGAAGTCCGGACGGATAGAACTATTGTACGGACCAATGGTATTGAAAACCCAATTTGAATCCTGATTTCCAGGGCAGCCGATAAGATTATAAAGCGAGTAAGATGCATCAGGCGGACAGATAACGTTATAAAAAAGTAATCCACTAAAATACAGTGGTCCGTATTGAATAAATAAATATTCTCCGTTGGGACTCACAGTTATTCCATCTTCGTAACCTTCAGAGTTCACATCCCCTGGAACACTTAGCGGTTGCCCCAATGTTGAATCAATTGTGGAAAAAACTAAAGCTTCACGTGATACAGATGCGTTTTTGAAATGGACAGAAACGGGATAGACACCCGTCGCGGTTGGAGTAACGGTGAATGTGTAAAATCCTGCACCTTGATCAGTCACTGCTGATACAGTTCCTTTAGGAACTGTTATTGTCAAAGTCTGACCCGGATGAGCAACACCATTTTTTGTCAGACTTACCGAGACATTAAAGGAATCAAGGCCAGCAACTTCATTGCGTTCAAAATCCAATGTTAGAGCATAAATATCGGAAGGAGTGGGAGTCGTTGCGACTGATTTTTTACTGCCATTACAGGCATTTATTAGAATCATTAATGTGAGTGATAAAAATAAATTCTTCATCACTCACAGTATAACATAGTTTTGATTTAGTGTAGTTTGTCTTCGATTTGCTTCTTGAGATCCTTAACCGAAGTCGCAAGCATTTTAGATTCTTTTTCCAGACGGTGAGTGAACTCGTTCATCATCACTTTCGTTTTTGAAAAAAGATCATCGCCATCGTCGTTGCTTTTAATTTGATCCATAAGTGCGTTCGACTCATTCATCAAATCGTTGAAGCTCAAAACCTTCAGGTAGTCAGAAAAGTTTGCTTCTTTTTTTAGGCTCTTCCATTCACCCAGATCAACCAGGTTGTCGCTGTCGATATTCATTATTAATCCCCCAAAGATTTTGAGCGTTATCGCTTACGAAAGGCGACTTTTCAAATCTATTTTGGGAGGGTGAAGAATTTACAGCTTGAGCGGCGGGTCGTATAAGCGAGAGAGAATAAAAAAGGGCCCGAAGGCCCCTTTCATAGGTAAATCCAGTCGAAACCAGATAAATACTAGATAAAAATTACTTAAGTTTGCTGAAATATTCTTGTGATCCTTTTGGATCTGGTTTCATAGTCGCTGCTCCTTTTGTCCAACCAGCAGGGCAAACTTCACCGTGCTTAGCTGTGTATTGATAAGCTTCAACTGTACGAAGAACTTCTTCTACATTTCTTCCAACTGAAAGGTTGTTTACTGTACAAGTTTGAATAACGTTTTTATCGTCGATAACGAACACACCACGAAGAGCAACAGCGTCGTCAGCAAGAACGTCATAGTCGCGAGCGATTGTTTTTGTAAGGTCAGCTACTAGTGGGTGAACCATTTTTCCAAGTCCACCTTTGTTGCGTTCTACTTGTGTCCAAGCAAGGTGAGAGAAAGCAGAGTCAACAGAACAACCGATTACTTCACAGTTCATTTCTTTGAATTTTGCAAGATTATCTTCGAAAGCTGTGATTTCAGTCGGGCATACGAAAGTGAAATCTAGTGGATAGAAGTAGAGAACTTTCCATTTACCGGCAAAGTCTTTGTGAAGAGAGAGTTTTTTGATTTCGCCGTTTGCGACAGCTTCAGCAGTGAAATCCGGTGCAGTTTTACCAACAAGTCTAGACATGAAATGCCTCCATTTAAAGTTTGAGAATCGAAAAAATTTGTTTTGAACGAGCTCAATTTTAGAGGCAACGGGTCCTAATATCAAGTGGTAAAACTTGATAGAATGATGATAAAATCCAAAAATAACGCAGACTTAACACATCGGAGTTTTTCTCGTTTTACCCCTTAAATCGTTAAAGATTTAAGCCTTTTTGCCGATAAAGATCGAAGAAATCTAATAAACTCAGTCAACTTAACTAACTAGTTGATGGTCCTTTTTGTGGAGAAAGACATGGATCCTAAAGCCTACATTCCCAATCCAATTGTTATTGAACAAACAGCTAGAGGGGAGAGACAGTACGACATTTATTCAAGACTTCTCCTTGATCGTATTGTGTTTTTAGGAACAGAAGTTAACGACACTGTAGCAAACCTTCTTATTGCTCAAATGCTTTTCTTAGAGCAATCAGATGCAGAAGCTCCAATTCATTTTTATATCAATAGCCCAGGTGGATCAGTTTATGCTGGTCTTGGTATCTACGATATCATGCAACACATTTCATGCCCGGTTTACACCTACTGTGTGGGGATGGCCGCTTCAATGGGCTCCCTCCTTCTTACAGCGGGAGCAAAAGGATTCAGACATTCTATGCCTCATTCGCGTATCATGATTCACCAACCATTAGGTGGAGCAAGAGGACAGGCTTCAGACATTCAAATTCAGGCCAATGAAATTCAAGATTTGAAAAAACAATTAAATGGTATCTATGTTCGTCACTCGAGTGCTGGTATGACAATGGAGCGAATTGAAAAAGAAACAGACCGTGACAATTACCTCAATCCTACAAAGGCAATTGAACTTGGTCTTATCGATGTTGTCATTGACAAGAGTGACCGCAAATTAAAAAAATAGTGATCAGTTTTTAGATATGAAAGTTTGGAAGGAAAAATAAAATGACAAAAGAAAAAGCGAATTTCGGAAGCGCCCTTCACTGTAACTTCTGTGGTAAATCACAGAAAGAAGTTAAGAAACTGATTGCAGGACCTGGCTGTTACATTTGTGATGAATGTATTGAGCTTTGTAACGATATCATTTTTGAAGACTCACAAAAGAGCAATGCTAAAGCTGTAGTTGATAATGTACCAAAGCCGCATGAAATTAAAGCGCACTTGGATAACTACGTTATTGGTCAGGATCGTGCGAAGAAAATCATTTCTGTAGCCGTTCACAACCACTACAAGCGTATTGCACACAAGTCTGGTGACTCTCGTAAAGGAGATGTTGTTGAGCTTGCGAAATCAAACATACTTCTCGCAGGACCGACAGGATCAGGGAAAACGTTGATCGCTCAATCACTTGCTAAATTTTTGAACGTACCATTTGCCATTGCAGATGCTACTTCATTAACTGAAGCTGGTTACGTAGGTGAGGACGTTGAGAACATCATTCTTAATCTTCTTCAAAACTGTGACTTCGATGTTGAACGCGCTCAACGCGGTATCGTTTATATCGATGAGATCGATAAGATCGCCCGTAAATCTGAAAACCCATCTATCACGCGTGACGTTTCAGGTGAAGGTGTTCAGCAGGCCCTTCTTAAAATCGTTGAAGGTACAATTGCTTCTGTTCCACCAAAAGGCGGACGTAAGCACCCACAACAGGAATTCATTCAAGTTGATACAAAAAATATCCTCTTCATTTGCGCTGGAGCATTCGTAGGTCTTGATAAAATTATCGAGAAAAGAATGACAAAAAGACCAATGGGACTTATATCGGAAAAAACAGAAGCGGAAAAATCAGTCATTGAAAAACTTGGTGGGATCGAGCCGGAAGATTTATCAAAATTCGGTCTTATTCCAGAGTTCATTGGACGTCTTCCAGTAAACGCTATGCTTTCTGAGCTTGATGAAGAAGCACTTGTAGCGATTCTGACAGAGCCAAAAAATGCTCTTACAAAACAGTACGCGAAACTTTTTGAATACGAAGGTATCGAGCTTGAATTCGAAAAAGATGCTCTTCGCGAAGTGGCCCGTCAGGCCCTTGAGAGAAGAACAGGAGCACGTGGTCTTCGCGCGATTCTTGAACAGTCTATGCTCGACGTAATGTACGACGTTCCAGCAAATGAAAAAGTTTGCAAGGTTATTGTTACTGTTGATTCAGTAACTGGTAAAGGAACACCAAAAGTGGTGGAAGGACCTCGCAAGACAGTTGCGCCGGCCGGAAATGCGGCGAGTGTGACTCCCAAGAAAAATGTAGAATCAGCTTAAGTTCTTACAAATTCTAAAATGAACCAGTAAAAATGCGGCTTCGGCTGCATTTTTTTTTACCTGGAAAGCAAATGAGAGGTCTGGGATTAAACATCTAAGTTTTAATTTATTTAGACCGATTAATGAATGGTTCTTAAGAAATGTACAAGGGGTTTTTTATGTTCAATAAACTGCTAACTACACTTTTATCGTTTTTTTTGTGGAATAACAGTATTTGGGCACTAACACCCAATGCTGATCGTATTTCCAGCTCTGATGTAGAAGCCATTGTTAAAAATATTAACAAAATGAATTATACACTTCATGATGTAATTAATCAGATTGCTTCATTCGATAGTAAAAAATCAAATGAGTTTAAAAATTATCTTGCTGAAAATCCTGATTACAAAAAAATGGTAATTCCAAAAGTGATTCAAGAGGATGACCGTTTCTCTGTTAATATAGATAATAAGAAGTTGCACTTTACATTATTTACAAATGGCAAATTAACTTTATCTAACGGCGATCACAGTGTTGATCTAACTTACTCCATGACATTGAAAGAGATGGAGCAAAAACTGAACGACAAAATTTTTACACAAAATCATTCTGGCCTGATAGATTTGTTCATTTCAAAGGCTTACGCTTATTCCATTATGTATGTTATAATGGCGATCGGTTCCGCGTATTTATTGTTTCTTGGCTACAACGAGCGCCAAATTTCTATTTTTGTAAAAAATCATTCAGATATGTGTGAAAGTATTCGGAAGGAAGATGATCTTAAACATAACATTGACAAACTCACTGATGTTTATAATTTGATGACTGATAAATATATTGAACTTTGTACATCACGCACTCCTTTTCAGAGGAGGGATTTTCAAAAAGAAACTTGTGAAAAGACCATTCCGGCAATAAAGAAATGTTTCAAGGAGAAAATTGAGCAAATTAAACATAGCTCGGTGGATGATACTTCTCGATCAAATGTGAAAAACTTTAAATATGAAGCTACAACTGATAAATATACACCAAGTACTGTTTCTAAATAATGGATCAAATTTTTTAGTTGTGTTTCACAAAGCAAAGACTTTATACAGAGGCTCCCGAAAGGGAGCCTTTTTTTTTGACTAAAAGCTTGGTGCTTCAACTTTGATTGAAGCAGTTTTAAGCTTTCATTCTCTTCAATAATGATCAGAAATAGTTAAACAACAATTTCTTAACTACTATTATTAAAAAAATCGGAGTCATTCATATGAATTCAAAAATCCTCATTGTTCTTTTAATTGCGGCTTTTAATTTTTCACAAGCATCCAATGCATCCACTGTTAAACAATTTTTTCAAGGAACGACTCTTAGTCGAAAATACCAAATCTTTTTAGCGTCAGGAACTTTTACACCGAGTGCAGCTCTGCTGGCCGCAGGTGGCGTTGTTGAAATTGAATTAAGAGGTGGTGGGGGTGGAGGTAGCGGTAGTTTTATCAGTGGTGGATCTTACGTTGGTGGTTGTGGCGGAGGCAGCAGTTATCTCAAAACATTTGTCACTGTTGCAGGCGCAACAGCTGTTACAATCGGTGCTGGTGGAGCAGGCGGTGCCTCCGCCAGTTCTGGCTCCAATGGAGCTGCAAGTACTTTTGGTTCAACAACTGTTTCTGGAGGAGATCCAAGTACAGGTGCCACTGTCGGTGGCAACGGGGGAGGGGCCGGCGCAGGTATTGGGACTAGTACAACTGGTGGAGCGGCCGTTGCAAACTCTGGAGCCGGTGGTGGAGGCGGTGGAAACAGTGGTGCTGGCGGGGCCGGTGGTTCAGGCCATCTTTTAATTACCTGGTGGGAATAAAAATATCTGCAACAAAATGAACTGCTCATTTTATTGAAATTTATGTTCACGCATCCACTTCGTTGCAATCCACTTCGATCCTTTTTTTACCGGTGTTCCTCCATGCAGAGTGAGTGGATCGACCTGACCTAAACTATTACAATATTCAAAATAAAGAGCCGAACCTTTTTTAGGTGTCACACTTAAACCAATTGAAGGGAAAATAGTTTCTCCACTTTCTTCGACATCACTTAAATACATGATGAGTGTGCTCACTCGTTGACCACCGCGAGAAAGGTGAGGAGCACTTCCAGATTCATCTGTGGGAAAATAATCGAAGTGCGGTTTGTATTCTCCACCAACATTGTAATTCAGAATCTGAATGCCTTCGCCGTTTTCCACCGGCCAGTTCATAACGGTTGCAATTCGATTGTCGAGTTTGGATATGAAATCATTTTCATTTGTCGAAAAATAAGTTCCGTAACTGCTACGAGCTTCTATGACTTCGCTTTTTCCTGTTGTCGGATCGACAATAGCCGAGCGAGTAAGTTTTGCTTGGGAGAGGCGAATCAGTTCATCACACTCTTCAGCGCTTAAAAGATTATCTAACAACACAACGACAGGTCGATCTAAACGAAATGAAACGCGCACGTCACGATCATCAGTGTGCAGAAAATTTCCAGTGAAGGCGATGCGAGGATTTTCGTAAACGTAATGGAAAGGGCCATCGACATAATCTTCCGGCGATTGCAGGACAGTCGCGATTTCTTCCACACTCTTTTTCGAAACATTGGGATCGAAGTGATTCTCTAACAATTTCTCAATGATAGAGTCCTGTGAACAGCCACGGGCCAGATTTTCTTCCACCCATTTTGTCCATTCAGCAGGTAAGGGCATATTGTCATGCATAGAAAAACCTCGCGTGTTAACCAGAGTTCTCACTCAATGGACTTACCTAACTTTTATCAGCGAAGCTAGTTCGATAACATCATTTACAAGGAAGAAATTTGCCATTAGTTTGATATGGCTAACTTTTTGATGGAGTGAATTTTGAAAATCTTAATCCTTACCGCGTCTTTGCTGTTTCTTTCAGCGTGCGCCAACGTTAAACAAATTGATCGCGGTCGTATGGCCTCTCGCGTAATGCAACTTGATCCGACGCCCGAAGAAAGCACTTTTTTGAATGAAGTGAATTCATACCGTGAAGGGGCCGCTGGAGGCTCATCAGCAGTTGGGGGTGGTTGTGGGTGCAATTAAGCGTTTACAGCCTTTAAAACACTTAAAACCGCTTCTGATTAGCTTAGGGGCCTTGTACGGCCATGCTTCGCAGGCCATGGAACTTTCAAAGTTTAAATTCCTGCTAAACGTCTTCGATCAAAACGGAGATCAGGGATATCAAGTTTACGATAATAGCGGAAATGAAAACCTCACGGTCGTTGCACCTATGATCTTTGTTGCGGCCAACGTGAATGAAGACACCGACGTGAGTGCACAATTTATACTTGATGCATGGACTGCTGCTTCGGATACAGCGCTCGATGGAAAAACGGGTGCCTCGGGTGCGGGAATTAAAAATCAAGCGCGCGTGGCCGGACAACTTGGTTACAAAAAAGGAAATGAACAAAACAACTGGTCAACTCGTCTGGGGGTTTCAAGCGAATACGATTACCAGTCACTCAATTTCGGAGGAACTCTTGTTCGCTCATTTGTTGAAGATAATTTTACCCTTTCAATTTCACCTCAAATCTTTCTTGACCAAGCAAAAGATTTTGACCTGAGAACACAAAAGACTACTGAGTTCAAAGGACGTGTCATTCATTCTCTGGATGTTTCAGGGGCACAACTTTTAACAGAGAGCGATCTGTTGCAAGTGGGATACACATACATTGGAATGAACGGGTACTTGAACAATATTACCAGTAAGGTTCGAGTTCTTTCTGAAGCGACTGATCCATATCAACGCCAAGGAGAGAGACTACCTTCTTCGCGCACACGTCATGCTGTGAGTTCTAAGTGGGTTCATGGATTCAGTGATGATCTTGCCGTTCACCTGGCCTATCGTTACTACACTGATGATTGGAAAATAAAAGCGCACTCACCTGAAGTGGGAGTGCGTATGAATTTTCATGAAGGGGACAGTTTCTTGATGCCTTCATATCGCTATCACACCCAAACAGCTGCAGAATTTCATCATGATTTTTTTACATCGTCACAGGCATTGATGACGAGTGATTCGGATCTTGCTCATTTTGCTTCACATCGCTTTGGTCTTCATTATAATCGTGGTGGTTATGACATAGAGAAATGGGGATATAAAGCAGAACTTGATTGGAATGTTGGAGCTTATTGGACTTCAAGGAATAACGATATGGATTACCTTCTCGTCCAAACTGGCGTAGGACTCGCATTCTAATGACAGCGCCACTCATCCTTAATCGTCCTTTGATGGGTGGGCAGTTCACTGTTACAACGTGGACTAATCAAACTGAACTTCATACGACCCTTATTAATGAGGGCCTTGATCTCATCGCTGATCTTGAAATGAGACTCACTGATTTTAAAGATTCACCATTCAACCAAATTAATATTCAAGCGGGAAAAACAGCAGTTGTTGTCGATGCAGAAACTTTCCACTTAATTGAAAAGGCCATTTCTTTTTCAGAAGAAACTGGTGGTGCTTTTGATATTAGTTACGCGAGCGTTGGAAAACTTTGGAGAGAAGCGCGCAACACTGGCAAACTGCCTTCACCGGAACTCGTTAAAGAAAGAAGTCAGTTTGTTGATTACAAAAGAATAGTTCTCGATGAGAAAACTCAGAGTGTTTTTCTTCCTTATGAAAGAATGCAAATTGGATTAGGGGGAATTGGAAAAGGTTATGCCGTGGATAAACTTTTTACCTTTCTTCAACAAAGAGGTCTGGTCAACTTAATGGTAGATGGATCGGGAGATATTCGTGTGCATTCTTCAGAAGAAGCACCACGTCCCTGGAGATTGGGAATAAAAAATCCCTTCAGTCCGAATGAGAATAAAAAAATAGGATATGTACAACTTAAGAATGGGGCACTCGCGACTTCAGGTGATTACATCAACTTCGTTAGAAGACCTGAATTAAATAAACGTTATCATCACATTATTGATCCGCGCACGGGGCAGCCCACGGAAGGAATCGTGAGTAGTACAATTTTGACAGAGACAGCATTAGAGGCTGACCTAACAGCGACAACAATGATGATTTTCGGATTGCAAAGTTCACTTGAATGGTTGAACAAAAAAAAATTAGCAGGTTTTTTAGTAACCCAAAATGGAAATGTTTTAATGTCTGAAGCAGCTCTGCAATTCATGCAAGGAGATTTGAAATGAAAAAAATTTTATTGGCATTTTTGTTTTCAACTCATTTAGGCGCAGCCGTAATTAGTGATTTTGAATTGCCCATTCACGGCGAAACAAAAACATTTAAAATTCAAGAAGCGAGAGGAAAGATAGTGGTTCTCAACTTTTTTGCAAGTTGGTGCCTGGCCTGCCTTAAAGAAATTCCAGATCTAAATGAAATGAAAGCTAAAAATCCTCATGTTCTTTTTATTGCCATCAATGCTGGAGACACAAAAGAGCAAATTAAAAAGTTGCTTAAAAAACATCCTTTTTCATTCACAATTTTGGAAGATCGATCAAAAGAAATATCTAAAAGTTTAGGAGTGTATGAACTTCCTCGAACGATGATCATTGATCCCTATGGAAACATTACATACAACGCTTCTCAAATCCCCAATTTGATACCGAAAAATACAAAATAGTCGGGTAATTTTTAACTTTAATTTTTTAAACTTACACTTTCTTACAAAGTGCCCCTATCAACCATGCTTGAAAATACTTAAGGTTAGCTGGGTGATTGAGTAAGATGTGTTTATAATTGCAGGGAAAAAAAGCAATTTGTACCATTTCTTTTATTTTGCAAGATAAGCATTTTTCATGTCATGATTTTATTAGACCCTATGGTTCTCTAAGGACGTCAAGAAGTGACCCTGAGAACGATAAGAGAAGAAAACAAGTAGTGCAGGAGGTACTATGTCGCAAGCCTGGTCCGAGTCTAAAAAGTTCCCACTTCTTCCGTTGAGGGATATGATCATTTTTCCTCACATGGTAGTACCTCTGTTCGTGGGGAGAGAAAAATCGATCTCAGCCTTAGAAGAAGCTCAACGAAACAATAATGAAATTTTCTTAGTCACACAAAAGGACGCCAGTGTTCTTAATCCAGATCGTGAAGATATTTACGAAGTGGGTGTGGTTGTTAATATCATTCAAATGCTTCGTCTTCCGGACAATACTGTAAAAGTATTAATCGAAGGAAAGTACAGAGCAAAAATCAAATCATTTGAATCAGGTCCCGAAGGTTATTTCGCGGCAGTGGAGAAATGCGTATCTGAAACTAAGGATCCAGTCACTCTAGAAGCTACAATCAGAAGCATCAAAGGAATCTTTGAACAGTATGTGAAGCTTAATAAGAGAATTCCTCCTGAACTTCTGATGAGCATTTCTTCCATTACTGATCCTTCAAGACTTGCAGATATTATGGTTGCTCACCTCACGATGAAAATCGCTGAGAAGCAAGAAATCCTTGAAGCAGTTGAAGTTGGTCGCAGACTCGAACTTCTCCTTGAGAAAATGCAAGGTGAAATAGAAATCATCAATGTTGAAAGACGAATCCGTACGCGTGTAAAAACGCAAATGGAAAAATCGCAGAAAGAATACTATTTGAATGAGCAGATGAATGCTATTCAAAAAGAGCTTGGCCAAAAAGATGACGGAAAAACAGACATCCAGGAAATGGAAGAGAAGTTAGCCGCTAAAAAAATGCCGGAAGAAGCTCGTGAGAAAACGGCAAAAGAACTTAAAAAACTTAAATCAATGTCTCCAATGTCAGCTGAATCAGCTGTTGTTAGAAACTATGTTGATTGGATGCTATCACTTCCATGGGATGAGTACACAACTGATAATAACTCAGTAGCGAGAGCGAAAGAGATATTAGATGACCATCACTATGGTATGAAAGATGTTAAAGAAAGAATTGTTGAGTACCTAGCTGTACGTTCACTTCTTAAAGAAGAGGGGAAAGGAACAATTCTATGTCTATCTGGTCCTCCGGGAGTAGGTAAAACATCAATTGCAAAATCACTTGCTGAGTCACTCGGACGTTCATTCCACAGAATCGCACTTGGTGGCGTTCGTGATGAATCTGAAATCCGCGGACACAGAAGAACTTACGTTGGTGCAATGCCAGGTAAGATCATGATGGCCCTGAAAAAAGCAGGAACATCAAACCCACTTATCCTTCTAGATGAGATTGATAAAATGTCATCAGATATGCGTGGCGATCCTGCAGCAGCTATGCTTGAAGTTCTTGATCCAGAACAAAACAAAAACTTCTCTGACCACTATATCGAAGTGGAATACGATCTTTCTAAAGTTATGTTCATCATGACTGCGAACGATCTAAGCAAAATTCCTGGTCCACTAAGAGACCGCATGGAGATCATCCACCTTTCTGGTTACACTCCACAAGAGAAACTAGAAATTGGGAAACGCTACTTACTGAAAAAAGCAGTGAAGACAAACGGATTAACAGAGCACGAAGTTCAAATTGGTGATTCAGCTATGACGGATATCATCCGTGGCTGGTCAAAAGAAGCTGGTGTTCGTGAGTTCGAAAGACTTCTTAATACTGTTGTAAGAAAAATTGCCACTGAAGTTGTGACGAAAGAAGTTCAAGCAGGGAAGAAATTCAATGTTACTTCTAAACAACTTCCTAAATACTTAGGCCCTAGAAGATTCGATAGCACAGATATCGAAGCAGGAGCACAAGTTGGACTCGTTAACGGTCTTGCTTGGACTTCAGTTGGTGGTGAACTCCTCCACATTGAAGTTGTGACTGTAGAAGGGACTGGCAAGATCCAAATCACAGGTAAGCTTGGAGAAGTTATGCAAGAGTCGGCGAAAGCAGCTCTTAGCTATGTAAGATCAATCTCAAGCAGACTTGGAATTGGAGCTGATTGGTATAACAAAAACGATATCCATATTCACGTACCGGAAGGGGCAACGCCGAAAGACGGACCTTCTGCTGGTGTAACAATGGTAACGGCACTTACAAGTGCGATCACTGGAATTCCAGTTCATCAAAACGTGGCCATGACTGGTGAAGTAACGATTCGTGGACGTGTTCTTCCAATTGGTGGATTGAAGGAAAAACTTCTTGCTGCAAAACATGCTGGTGTAAAAACTGTCGTGATCCCAGCTAAGAACGTTAAAGATCTTGCTGAAGTTCCGCAAGAAATTCAGGAAGGTTTAGAAATCCATCCTTGTGATCATGTAGAACAAGTTTTAAAAATTGCTCTTGAGCTTAATCAACCAGAAAAATTCATGCAGGTTGTGGGCTTAAAAGTTGTAGATGGCGACCGCTCTATGGAAGTTGCTAACTAAATTGTCCTTGGATAATCCATAAAAAAAGAAGGGGCTCCATATTTATATGGGGCCTTTTTTTTTGGTCATTTTTACCCGCATTTTTAAGTCGCTAATTTTTGATATGCTTGAGGGATATGAGAAAACAAAATCTATTATTAAGTCTCTTTTTATTACCCGCAATGGCCGCTGCTTTGGAGTGTCCTCCCAACAATGCGCCACTTTGCCCTGACTCGGGAAGTACGCTTTTGGATGAAACATATCCAACTCAAGCTTTCGTGATGAGTAATGGTCCAAGCTTTAAAGGTTTTCCACCACCTTCAAAAGAGCATCTCAACGTGACAAAAAATTACATCAATACAATTGTAAAAAGTTACGATTACCAAAATGTTCCGCAAATTATGCTCGCACTTTCGACTGAATCAGAGTTTGAATTTTACAAAAAAAATTTGCGTTCAGAACTTGAAAAGAAAAATATAAATCCTGATCAGATTGAAAGAATTGTGGGGCAGCTCACTCACATGAAGTCTCCCAACTATACATGGCAGCAGGATTACTTTGAATCATTTGTTGATTTGAAAACAGGTAAGCCTGTTGTCCGTCATATCGATTCGTATTCTGTGCGTATGAAAAAACACGCAACAACTCAAATGGCGGCTACAGGATCGCAGTGTGGTATTGAAGAAGGCGATAGCATTAAATCAGACAATAAATCATTTGCGAGTGGAGAAATGGGTGGAAACATTGAAGGTGCACCAGGTGGTTTCTGTCTCGTCGGAAACAATCAGGGGAAAGATTTTACAAAAAGTTTTTGCGGCAAAGAAGAAAACATCATCAATTTAAATGTCTCTTGGCTCTCAGTTGGTCACGTTGATGAAATTTTTAAAATTGTTCCTAATCTTATTGAAGATGGAAGACCACGTGAGTGTAAATTTTCGTTAATGGCAGCAAGTCCACAAAAGGCATTGGATCTTTTAAAAGATAAACAGTTCGCCAATCGTCCATTTTTTGATTTTCCGGCCAGTACATCAGAGGAAGATTTAGAAGATCTTCGTGATTCTCGTTCTAACGAGTACAACGGAACGAATTTCAAATTATGTAAATATCTCAATGGAGCGGGCAAGGCTCACCCAAAAACAAAACAACAACAATCAAGTGGTTCTCAAGGGAAAACAGTCTTCACTGAATTGCTCATGAGTACAGCTAATGCTGAATTCAAAAGTCCATTCAAAAAAGAATGCGAGGGCAATGTCACGTCTGTTTCAAACGAAGAAATGTATGAACAGATGATGAATGATACTGAAACGCTAAAACTCAATGTGGCCATTCAGGAATCAATTGATAATGATGTCGCTGTTATTAAAGCAAAGATTCTTTCTCGCCTTCCACAGTGTGCCAAATACTTCGATGTCATCAATGTTCCAAATTACTTTGAAGGTGGACCCTTGATTAAAGATGCTTCTGGAAAAGGGGCACTTCCTCAGCACGGTAACGTAAATGCTTATCTTCCAAATCCAACGAACTCAGTTCTTATGAATGAAACACTTCTTTTCCCAGATGCAGGAAACAGTGCTTATAGTGATTACCTCATTAGCGAAATGAAAAAACGTAAAGTGAAGTCTGATTTTATTGCAACCTGGGACTATGCTCATTTAGGGATGGGCAATATTCACTGCTCTTCACATTCACTTCCTTATTGCAAACCGAGATCAAAAAAATGAAAAAATTATTATTAGTTGCAGCTTTTATACCCTCGATCGTTTTTGGCAAGACTTACAATTGTAAGTTGGAAGACAACGAGTCAGTAAAAATGAAAATCATCGATGCTAAAACGATGACAGCAGAAGTTTTCCAAGGCAAAACTTTGATCACAAGCTGTTTATTCAGTTCAACGCTGCCAGGAAGCGACCCCCGTGGCGCAGCTGCAGAAATTATCCAGAATTATGAGAACACTTCGTGTACTCCGATTGTGAAGGCACCTAAAGAGAAGTATCAGGTCGCTCCAAAGATTTATACGAAAATTACTTTGGATAAGAAGAAAGCAATGCTGTTTCTCTTTAGTGATCGCCAACCTTTCTCGTGCGTTTCAATTTGATTAGTATTTAGAGCAGCCCCGGTGCGATGGCGATGTGGAATGGACCCACGTCGCTATCAAACGGGATGACATAGACCGGATTGTGCTTTATTTCCCCTTTAAATAGCGCTGGTATGACCATTTCGAGGTTGTAGCCGGATTCAGAGAATATCTTTTTAGACTGCCCATAAATGATGTTAGCAAGCTCTGAAGCAAAGTCTTGATTTTGAGCATCTATTGAAGTGTGTTTTTCTTGAACCGCTCTCTCGTATAAATTGAGAAAAGTTTTTTCAGGAAATAATACGAAGAACGTCCCTTTAAAAAATTCTGTCGCAATGACGATTTTCGATCCAATTCCAATTTCTGGCGGCTTTTCAAGCTTCGAGAGAAGTTCAGGTTTATGGGCCTTCAATTTTGAATTATTCGCCATTTCCACCATAACTTTTTGAGTGGCGCGGATGAAGACTTCTAAAAATTCTTTATCAACTGTTAAAGGGCCTTTTTTATCTTTATCAAACTTTCCGAGAGTACTCATGGAAAGTTTTCGAACGATTTCTTCTTCGGCCACAGGACTAGGAATAATTTCCAATCCTTCAATCGTGAAATTTTTCATGACCTCTTGAATGAGTTCGTAATCATCGGCCGTGAAATAAAGTGGGATATCGTAATCGTCTTTGCCTTTAAAGGTTGAAAAAAAGCGAAAGAGATAGAAGAGATCTTTTTTACCAATGTTTCCATTGATGAAGACAGCTTTCATTTCTATTTTTGAGGAAATCTCTGTGAATTGGAGGCGATCTAAACAAATGTGGACGTTCAGCTTTTTACTCACTCCCAAAAGAGCGGTCTTAAGAGACTGGGCACGGCCTTTGTCTGCATCGATAATGACGATATTGCGAATAAATTCCATTTCCTAACTATGCCATGGAAACAGCTTTAAATGTGCAATAGATCGTGATTTTTTCCTCAATATTCCCTCAAAAAGACTTAGAAAAATCCAAAAAGCGATTGACAGAAGGCGAGTTTTTGACTATTTTTATCAACACTTCGGAATCGAAATGGGCGTTTAGCTCAGCTGGGAGAGCGCTACCCTTACAAGGTAGATGTCGGGGGTTCGAACCCCTCAACGCCCACCATTTTAATCCGCACCTATAAATCCCTCACTATTCAAACTCATTGGAAAAGCATCTTTATCAAGTAACTTTATTCCTAAATTTCCAATCACTTGTTTGACTATTGTTCTAGGTTATATTTTGACTTTTTCTTCCAAATTAATAATGTAAAAAAAATTTATACCGATTAACCGATCATGCGTTTAATCGGATTATTCATAATTACAACTTCTTTAATTTTATGCGGCTGTATAGGCAAGAATAAAGTTAATTTTAGTCTCACTCGAAGTTCTAAGCTCGATATATCGATTTCTAAAATTCAGATTATCAATCATCAAATTATTATTACAGGAACTAATTTAAATAAAGTGAGCAGTTTTTCTATCAAAGAAGATTTAACAAATAACCCTTTTCTTATTGAATCTTCTACCGCCACTACAATCATAGCGAATGCTCAAGAAAATGTAACTTTTGCAGCTGGAAAAGTATTGGATTTTATTTTTTCAAATGCACACGCTAGTGCTACTTATTCGGTCAATTTTTCGCTTTGTGATTCTGATCTTAATGGAAAAGGTTTTAATTGTTCGATTACCCCTAATGATAAAGAAGTTCTGGCCTACGATGCAGTTAGTGGAAAATGGAAACCTCGAGCAGTGAATGGCCTTTCGTATAAAGGTGCATGGGATTCAACAGGAGCATTACCTACAGCAATAGATCCAGGAGACTACTATATAGTCAGTGTTGCCAGTGGACCTTATTTTATAGGTGACTGGATAGTTTTCAATGGTACAACGTTCGATCATATTCAGAACTCAAATGCAATTGTGAGTGTCTTCGGAAGAACTGGTGTCGTCGTTGCAGCAGAAGGCGATTACAATTTAACTAAAATGTCCGATGTGGATTTAACAACAGTAGCACCAGTAAACGGAAATATTCTTAAGTTCAATGGAACGAACTGGGTTGCAGGGGCAGAGACAGATCCAAACGTCACGGCATTTGCTAAAGCGGCACTTCCTAGTTGCGGATCCGGACAAGTTCTAAAGGCAGATGGAACCAACCTTTCATGTGTCACAGATTCAACTGGAGCAGGAGCGTTTACCGGCACGGCAAATAGAGTTGTGGCAACTAATGCTTCAGGTTCGCTAACCGTTACATCGATTTCTGATACATTGCTAGGGTATTTGTCAGGTGTGACTTCTAATATTCAGACACAACTTAATGCAAAACTTTCTTCAAGTTCTTTTATCGATTGGACCGTGGCGGGTCTTCAAACTCTTGAACCTTCAAGACTAAATTTAACAACTGCAAGTCGTGCTGTAGCGACTAATGCCAGCGGAGTGCCTGTAGCTACAAGTGTTACAGCGACAGAGCTAGGATATGTTTCAGGAGTGACAAGTTCCATTCAAGATCAAATTAATGATCTTGCCGATGGTGCCTGGACTCAAAATGGAGATGGAAATATCTATCGCACTGGAAGCAATGTCGGTATTGGAACAAATGATCCAGAAGCCACTCTCGAAATTCAAGGGCAAGTTAGAACAACGACTTCTGCAGGAATCGCAAAAATAAATAACACAACAGCGATTGACTGGAATAATGGGAACGCTCAATCAATGTCAGTTGCTTGTACAGCAACAACTTTCACCAATATGCTCGATGGTGGGACTTATCTTTTAGCTGTATCTGAAACTGGAACAACGACATGTACGTTCTCTCAAGCAGGTCTTAATTTCTTTTTTTCACCTGCAAATGGAAATCGTATCAGTGGACAAAGGACGGTCTACACGTTTCAACGAATTGGGAGCGATGTTTATGTTTCATGGATAGCTGGCTTTCAATAGTCTAATCTTCTGATCAGGAAAAAAAGTCCTTTTATTAATTCCTAAATTAGGTAATAGAGAATCAGCTAAAATTTAATTTAGTTATGAAAAAAATCTCATTTGTTAAATTTTCCGTGATTTTTACTTTAATCATTCTCTCCACGGGACTACTGGCCCAGATGGTGCCATTTGGTTTTTTTCGAGCAGCTATTACTGCTATTAATATCACATTTGATTATATCGGAGCTAAGGCATCAACAAGTGCTGGCTACATTACCAACGGAACCTTCTCGGCAAGTATTAGTCAAGGTTCCTTCAATTATCCAAATGGTGTTGAAATTGATGTAGCTGGCGATCGAATGTATGTAATGGATGTTTCCAATGGGAGAATTCAGAAGCTTGTTTTATCGACAGGCGCATTTGTTGGCGCAATTGGAAATTCTACAGCTGCAGGAACCTGTGTGGCCGGCAAACAAAATGGATGGTGTACTGGCGGTTTTTTTTCCCAAGGTACAGGGGATGGAATGTTCACAAGTGGAGCTAGTTGGATAAAGATTGATCTGACGAGTGACGCCTTATTTGTTGCTGATGGATTTAGAATACAGAAATTTGTTTTATCAACTGGCGCATTTGTCGGAGCTATTGGTAATTCTAGTGCAAGTGGAACATGCGTTGCTGGAAAACAAAATTCATGGTGCACTGGCGGGAGTTTTAATGCCGGATCTGGTGATGGAATGTTTGCGGCCACTGGCGATATTGAAATTGATACGACTAAGGATCATTTGTTTGTTTCAGATTACTTAACTTTTAAAATTCAAAAATTTGTTCTTTCGACCGGAGCTTTTGTAGGTGCCATTGGTGTTTCAACTGCTTCTGGCACTTGCACCGCTGGTAAGCAAACTAGTTGGTGTACGAATGGAGTATTTAGTCAAAGTCCCCTTGATGGTGGTTTTTTTCGTCCTTTAGGGTTGGCCGTTGATACAACAAATGACTACCTCATTGTTGTCGACAGTTTTAATTATCGTATTCAAAGATTTGTACTTTCTTCCGGAGCTTACTCAGGTTCCATCGGCGGGAGTTCAACTTCAGGCACTTGTGTGGCCGGTAAGCAGACTAACTGGTGTACCGGAGGAAATTTTGGTTTTGGACATACTGATGGATATTTCTGGGGTCCAGCAGACGTGGAAATTGATGTTACCGGAAACCTAATGTATATCGCGGATTCGAATAATCATCGAATAGCCAAGTTTACTCTTTCAACTGGAGCCTTTGTTGGTTCTATTGGATATTCCAGTGATGCTGCTGGTACCTGTGTAGTGGGTGCTCAATCTGGTTGGTGTTCGGGAATGAATTCTTTTTCTATGAGCAACTTTGCGACTGACGGCTTATTTAACTATCCTCAGGGAATAGCATTAGATACGACTAATAATCGTTTATATGTTGCAGACTCTTTGAACAATCGGATTAAAAAATTTAATCTTGGAACTGGAGCTTTCATCGGAGCTGCGGGTGGTTCAACTTACTCATTGATTGCCCCTTGGGCAAATTATAATGTCAACGGTCCTTCGTCATCTTCCTCTCTTAATGGAGCCTTTAATACTCCCCGAAGCGTCGTGGCCGATACCACGAATAATCATTTATATGTTGCCGACAATTATCGTGTCCAAAAGTATACTCTATCAACTGGTGCTTATTTGGGTTCTATAGGTCGCTCATCAGCAAGTGGTACCTGTATTGCTGGAAAACAAAATGGATGGTGTACAGGTGGATCTTTTAGTTCTGGAACGAGCGATGGTCAGTTTGGATCGCAACTATTTCTCGCAATTGATTCACTCAATGATCATCTTTATGTAGCAGACAATACACG
>CAMLRB010000034.1 GCA_946482295.1 uncultured Bacteriovorax sp.
TCATTGATCTGACAAATGTTACAGCAACTGAAAGAGTAATGCGTGCATTTGATACATCAGAGTTTAGTGGGGGGGTAGTTTTTGTTAAGGCGTACAAAAAGCCAAAATCAGAAAACGATATTCGTATTGCAGTTCAGCTGAGAGATAACGTTCGCTCGGTCCTTGTGAGAAAACCAAATAGAGTTGTATTGCAAATCGAAAATCGGTTTGGTGTTTTTTCACAGACAAAAGCTGATGAAGGAAAAACATATCAAGATAAAGTTGCTGAAATTCCAACTTCTGAAGCTGCTCGCTTAAACATTCCGAAATCAGATACAGTTGAAGATATTTTAGAAAATCTCACAATGTCTGGAAGAAAAAAGTACATCGGTAAAAAGATTACGATGAACTTGAAGAACGTTAAGCCGGAAGATATTTTAAAAATGATCGCGGAGACTTCTGGTTTTAACATTATTATTACCGAAGATGTGAGAAAGTTAGATCCGATTTCTTTAAATCTTAATGACATTCCATGGGATCAGGCACTTGATACTGTTCTTACTCTCAACAAACTCGTAGCAACTAAAAACGGAATGATTCTTGTTGTAAACTCTCTAGATAGTGCAACAAAAGAACAGGAATTAATTAAGAAAGCGAAGGCTGCCGCTAAAGAGCAGGAGCCGATTCTCACAAAAGTTTTCCCAATAAGTTTTGCAAGTATTGATGATCTCCTCAAGATCGTGAGTGAGTATTCGACAAAAGATAGAGGTAAAATTTTAAAAGATACTCGTACAAACTCTTTAATCGTTAAAGATACAAATGAAGTTATTGAAAAAGTAAGAAAGATTGTTGAACTTCTCGATACACAAACACCACAAGTTCTCATTGAGTCTAAAATTGTTGAGGTGACTGAGAGATATACAAAAGAAATTGGTCTCGAGAATGGTTTAGGTTTTGGTTACGACCCAATTTTTGATCCATCTTCTCGTCCAGATTCAGCGAACGGAACTTTAGGTGCTTTTACATTCAGTACAGCACCGTCACTGGATAGAAATATTTTTGGTCTAACAATCAGCAAGTTTAATCGTCTTGTGAATCTCGACTTCCGCTTGAATTTGATGGAGAGTGAACAGAAAGCCAAAATTATATCATCTCCAAAAGTCATTACTAAAAACAATGTTAAAGCGGAAATTACACAGGATGAAAATTTCTATTACATTGTTCAAGTTATTGAGCAGGGAAGAAGCACAATTACTTATTCTCCGCAGACAGCAAAGTTGAATCTTTCAGTTACACCGCAAGTTACAAACGAAGGTTCGATTTCTTTGGATGTAAGCGTTCAAAAAGATTCATTAGGTGCACTTGTTGGTGAAAACCAACCACGTGCTGAAACTAAACGTGTTGTTAAAACGCAAGTACTTGTTGATAACGGAGCTACAGTAGTTGTCGGTGGTATTTATACCTACATCAACACTGAAAGCCACTCGGGAATTCCTTTCTTAAAAGACATTCCTCTTGTTGGTTGGCTGTTCAGAACTCAATACAATCCGGATACTGAAAAGAAAGAGCTTATCATTTTCCTTACTCCGAGAATTATCAATCAGGAAGAAGCTGGCCTTGTAGACCGAGGTTAATGTCCACAAATGAGTAGAGACAAACAGCAACTTTTATCGCCGCTATTTTTGAAGTACCAAAGTGAGTACGAGAGGAATCCGCGCTCGCGTGTTTTTGCTCCACTCGCTGAAGCCTACAGAAAATTTGGTATGACTGACAAGGCAATGGATATTCTTTCGCAAGGGATTCGACTGCATCCATCGTATGTGATGGGCTATCTTGGAATGGCCTTTTGTTACTTCGATTTAAAGCAATTCAATCTTGCCTATACAACCTTACGCCCTCTTGTTGAGGGAAATCGCGACAATATTCGACTGCAAAAATTATTCGCCGATATCTGTTTGGAGTTAGGACATAAAGAAGAGGCATTAGAAACTTATAAGTATCTTCTATTTATAAATCCACGCGACAAAGAAATTGCAGCTCAGGTGACGATGTTGGAAAATTTCATCGAGAGCCAATACAAACCAGTACATAAACCAATTGTGATTGCAGAAGAAGAATTATCTTCGAATCGCATTGAGAACAGGGTAGAATCACAACGATTTGAAGTGGAAAAGTTGCAAGTGAAACCAGCTTCGGATCCAACTGATTTTGATGATTGGCTAGCTCTTGATCTCAGTAAAGATAAAGCTAAATCGGAAAAAGAATCTGATCCTTACGAGCAATGGAATCTTAAAAAAGCAGAACCAGTTTTACAAATAACTAAGCCTATAATTGAATCACCAGTTAACTCAGAAGCTGAACGTAAGTTTGAAGTAAAACTCGACTTTGAAGAGCCTGAGCATTTCGAGGATTTAATAACTGAACCGGCGAAAGTTGAAGTACCACTTGTCACTCATACCCTCGTAGATCTTTACTGTGGGCAGGGTCACATTGAAAAAGCTCTCGAGGTCCTTGAAAAAATTCTTGCTCTTAATCCGACTGATAAAAAGACAATTGATAAAATTGCAGAGATCAAATCTCTTATGGGAATTGAAAAGCAAGTTGAAGAGCAATTTGCAGAATCTAGTTCGCATGAAGAACGAGCCACTGAAGATGTCGAAGAAGAAAAGCCACATCATTCGAAAATGCTCATTCCTCTCGAAGAGAATACTGTTTCTGAAGAAGATGGTCGTAAACATCTCATGAGCATTTTGGATGAAACGTTAGGCGAAGAAGAAGTCGTCATCATCGAGGAACCGAAGGTGTTTGAAACTAAACCGTCTAAGCAAGATAGAAACCGTGAGAAGATTGAAGAGAAACTTAATCTCTTTCTGCAAAGAATTCAAAAAAGAGCACTAGATTATCAATCACGTCTTTGATAATTTCCACCTATGAACACTAAATCCAAAAAATTTCTCATCATTAATGGGCCAAACCTCAACATGTTAGGCACTAGAGAGCCAGAAATTTACGGTTCACTTACTCTCGATCAAATTAAACAATTCACTGAAGAAAGTTTGAAGACAGATCTTGTTTCTTTGGAGTGGTATCAATCAAACATTGAAGGTGAACTTGTAGGGCGAATTCAAGCCGCTCATGCTCAGGATTTTCAAGCGCTTATTATCAATCCAGGGGCCTATTCTCATACCAGTGTAGCTCTTTATGACGCTCTTCAAATTCTCAAAATACCAGTCATCGAAGTCCACCTTAGCAACACTCATCGACGCGAAGAGTTCAGGCAAACTAAGTTGACTGCTAAGGCCTCAACCATCATAATGGAGGGCCTAGGCAAGCTCGCATATCTCACAGCTGTTAAATCTCAGCTTTTTTAAAAAAAGGAATATCTATGTACGACACAACTGAGTTGAAGAAAGGTTTAAAAATTGAAGTAGAGGGTAAACCTTATGTCATTTTGAAATCTGATTTTACTAACCCAGGTAAAGGTTCTGCTTTCGTTACAGCAAGAATTAAAAACCTTGAAACTGGACAGGTTATCGAGAGAACTTGGAAATCAGGAGTTTCAACAAACGTGACTAAACCTGATCTAGAAGAAAAAGAAGTGGAGTACACTTACTCTGATCCAGATGGATTTAATTTCCTTGATCAATCAAACTACGAAACTATTCATCTAACTAATGACCAAATTGGCGACGATAAGTATTACCTAATGGAAGGATCAAAAGTGGTAGTTCTCTACTATAAAGGTCGTCCAATTTCGATTGAACACCCACACTTCATCTTCATCAAAGTAGCTGAAACAGATCCTGGGTTAAAAGGTGATACAGCTTCTGGTGCAACTAAAAAAGCAGTCATGGAAACTGGTCTTCAAGTAAAAGTTCCACTTTTCATTAAAGAAGGTGAACTTCTTAAAATCGATACTCGCACAGGGGAGTATATCGAGCGCGCTAACGTTGACAAAAAATAGACCGAAAAAAGGCCCCAGTGGGGCCTTTTTATTGGGCAGAAAAATTTTAAAAGCCGAACTGGTTTCATTGAAATATTAAATTCATCAAGTACTTCTTAGAGGCAATATTCGCCCCTAAATCTTCTCCTTTTTTCAGGTTAAAATAAAAATAATCTCAATAACTTAAGTGTATTGAAAAAAGGAATTTTCACGTTGAGTTTCGATCATATCAATCAGCTTCTTTTTGAAAAGAACTGGCCCGCAATTGCTTTACTTATTGAAGCTGAAATTCAGCGCGCTGAAAATCTTGATGAAGCAGCTCTCATCGAAGTTTATGAAAAAATGGATTCTGATTTTCGTCAGGAATATTGTTTCAATATCAATTCAAAATTATGGAAATCAGCACTTAAGATTGGAAAAATAAAACTCGCAAAAAAGTATGCTCAATCGGCAATCGATCATCTTGTGAAATTAAAACGTGTTCCCTACCTGCTGATGTTCATCGCAGAATTGAAATCAAATGGATTTAGGAAATTAAATTTTCATGATGTCGTAGTGGAGATTATTCAAGGTCGATGCACAAGTTCAAAGCTTGATGTAAATGAACATTGGGAATTCTTATCATTGCATCCTGAAAAGTGGAGAGAGAATAAAAATTTCCTCAAGCAATATCTAGTTGGCCAAGATCATTTCTCAAATGAAGATTGGAAACTAGCTTATGAATATATTTTAAATTTTCATTATGATGAAGACTTGTTTTTAAAGTTAAATAAATGTGTTCAAGAGATGAATAAGGATAAATTCCTTGAAAGGTTTGCTACTTTTTTACGTTCGAAAAAAGTAAAGATAGAAAATTTGAAGACTGATAAAACATCAACGACTATTTTATCTAATTCGTTGAAAGTGAATTATGATGAACTTGCTTTGGATGTAATTTCGGGTGAGTTGACTCCTAACAATGAAGAGCAGAGAAAAGTGTTGATTGGATTGCGCGAGCTTACTGACGATGAATTACTTGCAAAAGGACCAGATATGATAGTGGCCTTTAGTTTGTTAGGAATGGATGAGGTCGTGAAGAATTTAGGCGATCGTATGATCCCTTTGCTTACTGATGTAAGAGCGAGAGCGAGTGTTCAGTATACATGTGCTCAAGCTCTATATGAAAAGCAAAATTTCTACACTGTACTTGATTATATTGATGACGTTTTAGAAAAAGAGCCATTACTAGAAACTGAACTCATGGCCTTTGAATATTTAAAGGCAGAAGCGCTTCTCAAATTGAAAAGAGCAAAACAAGCTCATGCTTTGTTTACTAAAATTAATAAAAGAAATCCTAGCTATAGACTTGTTCTCCAGAGGTTGAAAGATAGTGAAGTTATTTAACAAGATTTTACTAGCATTCATGGTGCTCAGTTTGGTCGTGTTATACGGTGGATGGAGATTTATTCATTCTGAAAAATTTTCAAAAGATGTATCCATTCGTGTTTCTAAAATTCTCACTAAAAAATTTGGAGCGAAATTAAGTTTTACTGGTGTTGAATTCAAATTAATTCCATTATCGACAACTTTTAAGAATGTTATCGTGGAAAAAGAAGATCCAAACTTATTAGCACTAAGATTGAACGCGGAGGAGTTAAGAGTAACTTTTACTTATTCAAGTTTTCTTTCCAGCAATTTAGTGATTGAAGAGGCTTACCTTAATCGTGGTAATTTTAAGCTTAATATTTTCAAAGAAAGTGAAGAAGATGTTGATATAGAAAAAATTAATCCAACCAAAATTTTTGCTGATTATCAATCATTGCTTGAGCAGTTACCTGTACGTCTAAATATATTGGCCCTTAAAAGTATTGATGCTCAAATAGATGGACATAAATTTTTCATTAATGATTTGAAACTAGCACCACAAAGAAGACAGATAAGACTAAAAGCAGATATTGGTTCTTTGGCCATTCAAACCGAAAACAAATCGAAACCGGTTATTAGCGCTGATGGTGTAAAAACACTCGTCCTGGTAGAGAAAAATGTATGGACGATAGAGGATTTACAAGTCCTCAAGGGGCAAAATTCTGTTTCGGCACAAGCTTCTTTTAAAAACGAAAAGGGGTGGCTAGTTGTTGATGGAAAAACTTCCATTAATGGGCGATTAGAAGAAATGTTGGGTGAAATTCCACAAATCCCGCAAGAAATTTTACCCATGTCAGCACAGATTAAAGCTGAGGCAAAAATTGAAGGGCGAATTGGCAGCCCTGATCTATTGATGAATTTTAATGCAAATGCATTTAAGTCTCAATGGATTGAGTTAGAGAAAGTTGTCGGTGAAGTAAGGAAAAAACGTTCGCTCATTATTTTAGAAAAGCTAACGGCTTCAAATGGACATGAAAAGTATTTGTTAAAACAACGCCACGCTGTTTTCGATATTAACCCTCTAAAGTTTACAGATTTCCATTTAAAACTTCGTCTAACGGATGCCTATAGTAATACTTTTCTTCATTATTTAAAGGATGATTTAGATAAATTGAAATTTAATGTAAGCGGTGATGTGGATGTCAAACTTGATTCTACAAAGGCAAGCTTTCATATTGATGATCGGGCAGTTGTAAAAAATTTCCGATTAACTGCTGCAAAATCAACACAGAAAGATGTTCTTAAAAATGCAGGATTCGAATTAACGAAAACGGTGGCTACAATCCATAGTGATAATTCATTAAGTTTTAATGCGACCATCAGCGGAAAAAATACAGCACTTACGGCCCAGGGAAAACTAGGTAATGGAAAAATTGACGTACTGGTTGATAATTCAAAAATTGATCTAAAAACAATCGGACCAATTGCTGGAATTGAATTAACAGGTAACGGTCCAACTCAGATGCATATTTATGGACCGATGGATGACATTCAATTTGATTTTGTCGTTGATTGGCAGAACTTCTCTTTGATTGATCTTCACTTTGGACAGGCAAAAGCGAAATTTCAATTTTCTCTAGCGGATCTAAGAATCACCATTGATGAGTTGGAAGGAAATCTTAATCAAACGAACTACAATGCAGAGGGGACTTTAGATTTTGAAGATAAAAAGGGGATGGACTTACGCCTTAATTTGGTAAAAGCAACTTTTAAAGATGCTCGTCAGATGATGGCACTTGTTTTCAAAAAATTAAAAACACCGATTATGCCTGAATTCAATTTCACTTCCAACATAACTATTAAAGGTGGATATGCAGTTGAAGACTTAAAAATAGAAGGAACTCTAAGAGGAAGTGAAATTAAAATTGGAGATGAAGAAGCTGATAGGTTGTTCTCTCGTTTTTCATTAAGCCACAATCATCTTAATTTTAAGCAGCTCAAAATTAATAAAGCTCGTGGCCAAATGATGGCCAACGTAAGTTTAAGTTTAGCCAATAATTATATTGAGCTAAATGGTGCCGCTCAAGGTTTACGCTTAAATGACTTCGGGGTTTATCGCCGCCTAAATTTTGAATACGACGGGGATTTGTTTCTCGATTTTGACGGTAATGGAACGACAGATAATTTTAATTCTCGCTTCAAATTGCGTTTGGCCAACGCCTTTATTGGAAATGTGCCTGCATCGTCTTCCAATGCTCTTTTTTATGTAAATTCTGATGATGTTGTGACGAATGCCAGTCTTTTAGGCGGAAAGATAAAATTGGATTCATTGCTCAAAATCAAAACGGGTATGACCGCTACAAAGGCGTCAATTGAAACCGCCGACATTCGTGAAATTTTAGGGATTATTTCTGGGCACAATATTGGTGAAAAAAGTATTTCTGGAAAGATCAAAGCCGATCTTAATACGCAAATAAGTTTAAATGGTGAGGGGGTACGTAAATTCGTTTTAAATGTTTCCGAATTAAATTTGAAGAAAGGCAACATCGATATGAGTGTTGATCCTCGCTACAATAAAATTGAAGTTGATGAAGGAAATGTTAAAGTTTGGGATTTACGTTTTAGAGATGGTGAAGATTTCTTCGTCAGTAAAGGAAGAAATATTTCAAATGGGGTTATTGCTCTTGATCAACGTTTTTCAATCAAGGCCAATCTACTGGAATTTGTCTCTGATTTTGTCGATAGGGCAGTAGGGGTAATTAAAGGGAGCAATCAAATTGTTCTCGAGAAGAAATTTGAAGTGAAAGAGTTTGCCATTGGCGCAGACAAACTTTCAATGAAATTGCGAAATCTACCTGGTTTCTTTAATGATATGCAGTTCAACATTATTAAAAAAGGTGACGTTTATGAGCTTACTAAGCTGACAGGAAATTATGGTGAAGGAGATATTCGAGTTACGGGTCGCTTTCTTTTTGATGATCTCTATCCCCAGATTAACTTAGATTATCGTATCGACAGAGCAACTATTCCACTTTTCAAAAAATCAAACGTTCTCGTAAGCAGTACTGGAACACTATCTGGTACGGAATTGCCATATAAATTAATTGGCAAAATCTTTTTTCTTCACGGCGAATTTCTTGATGACCCAACCGATTTCACAAAAGAAGGAAAAGTCACAATTGATGAATATAAAAAATATCTCCCTCAAAAAGATTTAAGTGGGAAAAAAGCTTTTCTTGATGTGAATTTAGCCTTTGATATTTTAAATCCACTCGTCTTAAAGAATAATATGGCAGAAGTTTATTTTAAAGGGAACGGTCAAGCCACTGGCGATGTGATGGCACCAGAGCTTAATACACGTTTAGAAATTGTTCCTAACTTAAGTAAGTTTAAGTTTAAAGGCCATGACTTCGCTCTTAGCCAGGGATATGTTGAAATTCGTGATCGAGGGAAAAACCGTTTATCAGATTTAAAGTTTACAGGGGTCTCGAAGATCAACGAATATGACATGAAGTTAGATCTTTCCGGAAATATTTCAAAGGTAAACGTGGATCTCTCTTCTGAACCTGCGCTTTCAAAAGAAGATCTACTCTCACTCATTACATTCGGGGTAACTTCAGACATGTCGAAGAACTTAGAAGCTGGTGATAGAAAATTTGTGACAACAGTAGGTATTGGAACATTGTTAGTGGATCAGCTTAAAATTAATGAAGATCTTAATTCAACTCTGGGATTAAAGTTAAGTGTACAACCAGAATTCAAAGAAAATGAGTCGACGCTCATCCAAGGAAAAGCAGCTGTTAGTGATTCAAGTACCAGCAGATTGAAATCAGCGACGAAGATTAAAATTAATAAGCAAGTGACGAATAAAGTTGATGTTTCACTCTCGAGCACTGTCGGAGGATCACTCGAACAAAAGCAAGAGATGAATGTTAACTTTAATATTAATAAGAATCTTTCTGTGGAAGGTGTTTACGAAATGAAGCCCACTGAAAGTGAAAACACGAACACTCCTAGTTCGCTGGGTGCCGATTTGAAATATAGGTGGTCGTTTTGAGATTGGGATTCATCATTTATACATTGATGACTATCTTCTTGAGCGCAACTGCTTGGGCAGAGATTGTTCCAGCGAAAGGAGCCATTCTCAGACGTATAGATTGGTCTAACGAAATTGCGAAAAAGCGTTACGGCAACAACTTCAATGATCTAATTGGAAAGCCGTATGACAATCTTGCTATAAAAATAAAAGTCGATGCAATCACCAAAGAACTTTTTAATTCGGGTTATTTCAATGCTGATTTGAAAACTGAACTGGCGGGCACTGAGACGAATATAATTGTAAAGGCTGATTTGGTTACTCACGGAAGATTAAATCTTTCTTTTAATGGAAACAAAGTTTTCTCACACCAGGAACTTCGTACAAAAATTTTAGATAAAATTAGAAATGACTTCGGAAAAATTGATCGCGAGGAGCTTGCGAGTTATTTAACTGACGTCTATGAAATTGGCGGTTACTACAATACGCGAGTTACTTCATATCAAAATGAAGGAACTGATCAAGAAAAGCTTCTTATTAAAAACTTTTTCTTTGTCATTGAAGAAGGGAAAAAAGTTCGAGTAAAGGACATCTCCTTCCGTGGGAACACCTCTGTAAAAAGTGGCGAACTCATGAATCTTTTTAAGAAGAATGCCTCTACACTCGCGGAAGGCGGATTCTACGATAAAGTCTTTTTTGATGAATTTACAAATATTCTCAAAAAAGAATACCTCTCTCGAGGATTTGTTTATGCCGATGTCTCGAAGCCAAGAGTCATCACAAATGAGGAAGAAGGTGTTCTTCAGATTGAATATGGTATTTCGGAAAAACAACAAATCATTTTAAAGACGGTTCTCTTTAAGAATGTTCCTGAAGATATGCAGGCTGGAGTTAAGGCCGCGATTGCAAATAAAGAGGGAGCTCCTCTTAATGTCGTTGAGCTGGAAAGCGATTTACGTAAAAGTATTATTCATTTCCAAAGCTTGGGCTATTACTTCGCTTCGATCGCTAATATGAATGGTGAAGGATTACTAGTTTATAATCTGACGGATTCGACTGCTGAGTTAAGTCCACAAATCATTCTCGATCGCAAAATCTGCTTTCACGAAGCAAAGATTAATGGAAACATCAAAACAAAATCTGAAGTTATTGATCGTGAGATTAATCTCGCTCAAGGGGATCTCATTACTCCAGACAAACTGGAAGTCATTCGTCAGAAACTTTCAGGCACGGGGTTGTTTTCTACATTAAGAATTACTCCTTATATGATGTATGAAGCTGAAGAGGTTAGTTGTCCGAAAACAAATCTCGTAATTCAGGTGAAGGAAAAAGATTTTGGGCAAGTTGAAGTGGCCGGTGGATACCGAACAGATCTTGGTGCTAAATTATCGACAGGTATTTCTTATAACAACATCGGAGGGATGAACCAATCAGCCTCTCTGCGATTGCAGGCCAATCAGAGATTTAATTTGGATGGATTCGATGAGAGACGTCGTGTTGATGACAAGAAGCGCTTAGAGTATCTTGCAAAAGCCACTTTCGTTGATCCTTACATTTTTCACGGAATCATTAATACTCAGCTTGAGTTTGAACTTTCTTCGTCGCTTCAAAGAACTCGTTTCTACGGTTTTGATGCTGATATTTTCCGTATCTCTCCTCAGATTTCAAAAACGTTTAATAAACATTTCACATCTTCGATAAGCTATCAGTTTGAACGTATATCAACATTCGATGCGACTGAAGATAAAGATAATGACAACTTTTCAATCGGTGGTATCACACCGACTGTATCTTTTGATTTTAGAGATGATCCCATCAATCCTAAAAAAGGGGCTTTCTTCACACTGTCATCTGAGTGGGCGAACAATCGCTTCGGATCGATGAAACAGGCTGATCTTGAAGTGAACTTTATTAAAGTCATCAGTCGCAATAAATTTTATTATCCGATGGGAGATTTTGTACTCGCAGTTTCACTTGCCGGCGGCTATCAAAAGAACTTCGCTCAAGACATCATCGGCACATATGACAACGGTCAGGTTCGAACTCAGGGATACATTCCGAGTATTAAGGTTTTTCGTTTAGATGGTTACGATGAAATTCGTGGATATGATGAAGGGGAAATTAATCGTTTAAAGAACGGCCAGCCTATCGGAGAGGTCGTTGTTCAAAACGAAGCTTATTTTACGGCCTTTAAATTTGAACCTCGTTACAACATTAATGACTTTCTCCAATTAGGGGTCTTTTTTGATGCTGGCCGGATTTTCGTCAATGAGTTCGATCCTTTAGACCTACGCACTTCAGTGGGAGCAGGACTAAAGTTTTTGACTCAAGTTGGTTCCCTTGATTTTGATTACGGATTTAAGCTAAAAAGGAAGAACTATCCGGACCTGGCCCGCGACTCGGTGGGTCGATTCCATCTTTCAATCGGATTCTTTTAGACCTTCATCTTTTGCAGATTCTTACCAAGAAGATGCTTGACGGAGGGCCGTATTTTTCAGTATAAGGGACAACACTTGCATTTTTCTGCATTTTATATTTGAATTAGACTTCGTGTTTTTTTCGCTAACCGCGAATTTTTATGTGAAGGGATCACTTTAAGGGAAAGTTATGTATACGCAAAAATCGTTCGTTCTTAAGCCAGCTGAAGCAGACAAAAAATGGTTCGTGGTCGATGCTCAAGACCAAGTCGTAGGAAGATTAGCGACTCAAATCGCTGACATCCTTAGAGGAAAATTGAACCCAAAGTTCACATACAATACTGATTCTGGTGACTACGTTGTAGTTATCAATGCAGATAAAGTTAAATTCACTGGTAACAAGTGGAATGACAAAGAATACTTCTGGCACACTAATTTCACTGGCGGGATCAAGAAAAGATCAGCTCAAGAGCAATTAGAAAAACACCCAGAACTAATCATTCTTGAAGCAGTTAAGGGTATGCTTCCAAAGAACACTCTTGGAAGAAAACAATTAACAAAACTTAAGGTTTTTGCTGGTGCGTCTCATGATCACGCTGCTCAAAACCCAGTTGAATTCAAATTAAAATAATTAAAAGGATAGATTAAAATGGCTGCAAAAGGTAAATCATACGACGCTCACGCAATTGGAAGAAGAAAAACTGCTGTTGCAAGAGTTTACTTGGCTTCTGGTTCAGGCAAAATCACAATCAACAAAAGAGATCTTAGAAATTTCTTCAAGCAAGAAACTAACCTTTATGTTGTTAACCAACCATTAAACCTAGTTAAATTGACTGAAAAATTTGACTTCGTTATCAATGTTGCTGGTGGTGGTATTTCTGGACAAGCTGGCGCGATCAGACTTGGAATTGCTCGTGCACTTCTTAAAGTTCAACCAGCACTTCGCTCTGAGCTAAAAGCAGCTGGATTCTTAACAAGAGATCCAAGAGCTGTTGAAAGAAAGAAAGCTGGACGCTCTGGCGCAAGAAAAAGATACCAGTTCTCAAAAAGATAATATTGTCATTCAATTGTCTATATTGGAAAGCCCACAGAAATGTGGGCTTTTTTATTTTCTGGGCCTAATATCTGCCTATGAAGAACACCGATAAGAATAGTAATGTTATTCAGATTCGTGGCGCAAGAACTCACAATTTAAAAAACATCAATCTAGATATTTCTTTGAATAAAATTTCATGCATTGCTGGACCTTCAGGTTCTGGGAAAAGTTCAATTGCTTTTCATACGCTGCTGACTGAATCAAAACGCCGTTTCATAAATTCACTACCAACAGACATGAAATTTTTTTGGGAGATCCCACATACTGTTGATGTTGATTCAATCTATCCTGTTTTGCCCGCCTGGGGCCTTCCTCAGTATAATCCAGTTCTGAACTCTCGCCCTGTTGCCCTAGACGTTCTAGGAGGCCATGAGAGATTGCAAAAGATCTTTATGGAGTTAGGACGGTTCGTCTGTCCAGTTCACCATTTACCTTTTGATAAGGCATGGGAGATTGAAGCGACCATTACTAAGATTCGAAAGGGGATGAAGGATATTGATGAAGAGGTTTTTCATCTTTTTTGTCGAGCTGACGTTTATCGTAAATATGTTTCAAACGAAATGAATCCGCCTCGTTCATTTGGAAAAAGTGTAACTGTTTTCCAAGAGAGTGATGAGTGGTATGAGCTCTTCCGCGTGAAAGGAAAATCGCTTGATCAAGTTCAAAAAAAATTAAGCGAATTTCGACTTCCTGAAAATTGTGGTCTTTTATTGGCCGCACTTCAATCGAAGAAAAAGTGGACCGTTAATCACTCGAAGGAACTGAAGTGTCCAGTTTGTGATGAGACGACCAGTGAAGATAAAGTTCAACATTTAGAATCGCTGTCACCTTTAAATGCAATGGGGGCTTGTCCGGAATGTGAAGGTCACGGAATGATTTTGGTGTACGATCGAGAAAAGCTCGTTAAAGATCCCACAAAATCAATTCGCGAAGGTGCGATCAATTTTTTAAATTTTTCACACTTCTTGCATGATTTACCAAAATTCATGCGGGAGGCGAAGAAGAGAGGTTTTGACCTCGATATTCCATTTCAAGATCAACCAGAATCAATCTGGAAGTTTCTTTATGAGGGGGGCGGTGGTTACGAAGGGTTCGACGCATATTTTGAATATTTAAAATCTCAACGTTATAAAAAAAATATTCGTATCTATTCACGAAGCATGCAAAGTGAAATTTTATGTGATGCCTGTGAAGGGACGCGCATTTCACCTCAGGCAAGTGATCTCACACTAATTCTCAAAGATGAAAATATTACTTATAAAAGATTTCTCAAGCAGAATTTGAAAGATTCTTATGAGCTTCTTTCAAAAATCAAAAAAAATTTGAAAGAAATTATTGCGCACGAAAAGATGAATTCTACTTTCGATAAACTTGAACGACTTTATTGTGTCGCTGTTGATATTGGACTTGGGCATTTAAAAAATACTCGCAAAGTTCGTTCTATGAGTTCCAGTGAATACCAGCGATTGTTGCTTGCAAAATACCTTTCTTATGAAGGATCACAATCCCTTTTTGTTTTAGATGAACCAAGCTTAGGTCTTTCTCTTTCTATTCAACAAAAGCTACTCGAATATTTAAGGCAATTGCGAGATCAGGGAAATACGATTTTGTTGGTCGAGCACTCGGAGTTTCTAAAAGCAGAATCAGATGAAATTATTCTTATGGGACCAGGCGCTGGGAACATGGGAGGAAAAGTTCTCTATCAAGGAAAATATAAAAAAGAAAAATATGATTATCCGCCAATTGATATGACGAGACCTAAGAAAGTCGAAACTATTGAGTTGAAATCGGCAATGGTGAGAGAGATTTTTAAAGATGAAGTAATTCTGCATAAACAAGTTGTAAACTGGGTTCATGGAGAGTCAGGTACTGGGAAGTCATCTTTTGTCGTTAATATCATTGCTAATGAAATACATAAAAATGTTTATGGCACACGATTAAGTTTTGAACAATACAGTTTCAAGAAACTAAAGGGCATTGAGGATTTTACAGATGTCATCATCATCAACAGTGCTCTTGATAAAATAAGTTCGCGATCCACTGTTGGAACTTTTACTGATCTCGGTGCATTCGTGAGAAAGCATTTTGCATCACTCCCACTTTCAAAGTCCCTTGATTTGAAAGAGGGACATTTTTCTCCCAATTCCGAACTTGGACAGTGTTCAAGTTGTGAGGGAAGAGGTGTGAAATTAGTTGAGATGCACTTTATGGAAGATGTTGAATTTGTCTGCGAAGATTGCCAGGGGAAAAAATTAAAACCATATTATGCCAATATCTCTGATGGACACATGACAGCTTCAGAAGCTTTTAATTGTCCACTAAGTGATGTTCTAAAAAACATGAACCTCACTCCTAAAGGAAAGAGAATTTGGGAATACTTCAAAATTTTAAAACTAGATTATTTGTCTTTGGATCGCACACTTCTTTCACTTTCCGGAGGAGAAAGACAACGCTTGCAGTTGCTTTCTCTGCTCGATAGAAAAATGAGCAATACATTTATCGTCTTCGAAAACTTGGCCAGCGGACTTTCTCATCAGGAGTTAGCACCTCTTTCTCAATTACTGCACCAATTATCTGGCAATGGGAACACCATTGTAGTAATTGACCAAAATCCTTTTTTCCAAAACATAAGTCATTACCAAATTGAGTTCAATTTCTAGATATTTAGCCCCCATTTTTCTCGTCTAAATGTTAGACACATTTTGATCAATTTCCCTGGTGAAAAGCCGATAAAATATTGGATGTAACCAGGGGAAGTACTCGTGTATCGATTCATCTTATGTTTAATCATTTTTTACTCTACTCAAGCGATGCAAGCGACGACGTTTAGAAAAATTCCACTCTCACAACTCATCGAGGAATCTACATCAGCTGCTGAAGTTAAACTCATACACAAACGTGCATACATGAATAAGATTGGAATGATTTTTACGGAGCACACATTTCAAGTTCTAGAGCCGTTTAATCTGAATCAAGATCTAGAGGGTGAAATTCTCAAATTAGATTTAACAGGTGGAACAATAAATGGGGTTACTTCATTCATTGATGGTGCTCCTGAATTTAACATAGGCGAGAAGAGCTTTCTTTTATTGAAAAAAATTGAAAACAAACTTTACCTCAGTAATTTCACACTGGGGAAATATAAAATTTTGGAAGAAGATGGTGTCACATACTATCAATCGTCAGTTTTTCCCAGCGATCCGGAAATGGGTAAAGTTTCAAAAGAGCGAATGCTAGAATTAGTGCGTGCACGTTTTAGTATTACTCAAGTTGATACAAAAAATGGAATCATAAAAAACGCCTCTCATTTTGGGAGCGAAAAAAAGATTAATGCGAAAAGAAAACCTGCGCAAACTTCTGAGAGGGGCAATGCAAATTTTCCTTTTATTCTCATGGCTTGGATTTTCTTTACTTTTTGTTTGTCGATCGTCGTTGGATATCATGTGTTTAAGAAAGGTAAAATTTGAGAAAAAACCAGAAACTCATTTTACTTATTTCATTCTTCAGTTTGTTCCTTTTGACAGGCTATGTTCAAAATATTTCTCCTACTGGAAATGCAGTCCATTGGGCCGATCCTGCAACTGTAATTGATGTTTATGTTAACTCTCAAAACATGCAAGGTTTTGATGAATCGACTATACAATCGCTGGCCACAAGTTCAATTACAGAATGGAATGGAAAGTCGAGTATCACACTTCGAAAAAATTCATCAACGACTATAGATCAAGATGAAATGAACGAAATTTATTTCTCAACTGATCCTAATATTTTTAATGGAACAGGGGTTGTTGGGATCACAGAAGTGACTTACAAGAATAAGACTGGTGAAATTATCGAAGCAGATATTATCTTGAATGATAACTACCCTTTCTCAGCGAACAGTAATGATATCGAATTTATCGGCAACGTTATCACCCATGAATTAGGACATTTATTAGGGCTGGGGCACAGTCAAGTTTTAGGTTCTAGCATGTTTTATGCTCTTAGCAGAGGACAAGCAAAGTTAAATAAAGACGATATGTCTGGAGTGTATGCGATTTATCCAAATGGTGACTCCACGAAAGCTAAATTTACCGGGAAAATTGTTGGTGGGGCAAAATTAATAAATGTTTTCGGTGCTCATGTTGAAGCATTATCAGTTAAGACAGGCGAGGTTGAAGCAGCCGCGATTAGTGAAGCAGATGGAACTTTCTCAATCGATGGTTTAACTAAAGATGAACAATACCTCTTTTATATAAAACCAATTGTGAATGTAGGACTACCTACTAAGTTCAGCTCGGCTAGATTTAATTTTTGCGAATCGAACCAGCGATATAGGGGGTCATTTTTTAGGGCCTGTGGGTCTTCATCGGAAGGATTCCCTCAGTCAGTTCTGCTCTCCAGTGCGGAAACCAATCTGGGTAATTTAACGATCAGATGTAACCTCGATGTACCTGTAGATTATTTCCAATCAAAAGGAAACACACCTGCTACTTTCGATTTGTTATCTTATACGACATTGGGCAAGGGAGGGGTCTTCACTGGCTTTTTTACAGCTCAAGAGTTATTACTTGGATCAACGACTGATTATTTTCGTCTCAATCTTTCTAACGAAGACCCCAATAATTTATCAGCTACGGGTGACTTATATTTAAAATTAAGAGTAACCAATCAAGCTTTCTTTTCTCCATTTAAAGCCAATGTCGTTGTTAAGAGAAATTCTTCTACAACTTCAATTGGCCCAAAATATGTTCAGCAAAGTGATGGATGGTTGGATATTGAAACTGTTGCTTATATTCCCATTAGTAGAGCGGATTTATCGGACAATGATTTTGAGGTTCGAATTACTCCTGAGACAATGACTTCGATAACATTTCCAACGGGGATTCCGTTTGCCAAAGATGATTACTTTCCTAGCTATACTGAATTCGAAGATAAGATGAATTTCTATTTGGTCACTGCGACTATTGTTAAAAGTAATGGGAGTGGTGGTTACACTCATGTTTCTTCAAGACAAGATCAATTTACTGATAATACGCTTTGTCCTGACGCTGTTAACACTTACTCACTAACAAACTACACAGTAACAGGGCAATCTAGTGCAACCAGTGCGTCTAGTAAGAAAGATAAAGACGGCTTCTTAGGTTGTGGATCAATCGACACAAATAGATCAAGTGGAAGTGGTCCTACTGGATTTTTTATTGGTCTTATATTGAGTCTTTTATTGTGCAACCTTTCTAGCAAAATCATTAGTAAGCACAGAGTAAGATCAATAGTGCAACTTGGCCGAAGCTGAATTATACTTTAAGAGTGTAATTAGCGGGGCCTAACATGAATCGAATTATCTTTTTGCTCATTTCAACTCTTGTTTTTTCACAACAAGTTTTCGGACAAGATCTTTTAAAAGAAAGAATTAGAAAACTAAGTAGTAATAAAACGTCTATCTACATTGAGAAAGGTATTTTCCACAATGGAGGTGTGAAACTTAATTCGTCTTTGGTGTCGATTAGACAATCTTTCAATCCTAAGCAAGGCTTTGAAAGATTAGTTTTTGATTTCTCAAGTAATCAAGTTCCGAAAATTTATGGGCACATGAATTCAGATGATCGAAAACTTTATATCGATCTATTTGAAACAACTCTCTCGAAAGAGTTCAAGGCAGTTGCGACTACTCGTTATGTTGATAAAGTTAATTTCTATCCAATTGAGAGTAATCACATTTCTATTGATTTAAGATTAAAGGCCAAAGTTATTGCTGACATTTTCTTTTTAGAGAATCCAGGTCGTCTTGTTATTGATTTAAAAAATTAGTTTTTTGGAGAAAAGAATATGTCTGATTTAGAAAATGATTTCCAAGTAAAGTTAAAACCAACAAGTGGCAAAGAAGAATTGCCAAAACTTCCTGAAGTCGTTGTGATTATTCCAATTATGAATAGTCCAATTTTTCCAGGAATGATTGCACCAATTATTTTGAGCGAAGAAAAATTTACACCTGAGTTAGATGAATCACTTTTGAAAACTGGATACATCGCTCTTAACCTTGTTAAGAACGAATTGAAGAATGATGAAGGCGAAATCATTCCAGAGGAAGAAATTGATTTCGATAAAAAAGAAATTAAATCTGGTGATATTTATAAAGTGGGTGTTCTTTGTAAAGTTGTTAAGAAACTAAAACTTCCTGATGGGTCTGTGAACGTACTAGTTCACGGAATGAAGAGATATAGAGCATCAGAAATTCTTTCAGAGTCTCCAATCTTAAAAACTCGCATTGAAGTTTTTGACGATATCCTTGAAACTGATGAAGAGCTTGATGCTTATACAAGATCAGTCATTAACCAAGTTAAGAAGCTTTCCGAAATCAATCCCTACTTCAATGAAGAAATGAAGTTGGCGATGTTAAATTCACCATCTCCAGGCTCACTGGCTGACTTAGTGGCTTTTGCTATTTCATTAGATATCCCTGAAGCGCAAGATTTCTTAGAAACTCTTGTTGTAAAGAAACGTTTTGCGAAGCTTCTCGTTTATTTGAAACGTGAAAAAGATGTTGCAGACATTCAGAAAAAAATCAGTGATGAAGTTAACGATAAAGTTAACAAATATCAGAGAGAATATTTTTTAAGAGAGCAGTTGAAAGTTATCCGTTCAGAACTTGGAATGGAAGAAGATGAAAAATCGCGAGACATCAAACGTATAAAAGATGAAATGGAAAAAGTAGGAATGCCGGAAGATGTTCTGAAAACTGCCAAGGAAGAACTCGACAGACTCGAACTTATTCCTGACAGCTCACCAGAATATAACGTGGCCCGTACATACCTTACTTGGCTGATTGAACTACCTTGGAAAAAAGCTACGAACGACGATATCGATATTCAAACTGCTAAGAAAATTTTAGAGCGCGATCATTACGGTTTAGAAAAACCTAAAGAACGTATTCTAGAATTCCTTGCCGTGAGAAAATTGAAACCTGGATATGATGGAACAATTCTATGTCTATCAGGTCCTCCTGGAGTGGGTAAAACTTCTCTAGGTAAAAGTATTGCCGCAGCTCTTGGAAGAACATTCTATCGCTTTTCACTGGGTGGTATGAGAGATGAAGCTGAGATTAAAGGTCACAGAAGAACTTATGTCGGAGCGATGCCTGGAAAAATCATTCAGGCGCTTAAGAGAGTAGAAGTGAATAATCCAGTTATCATGCTGGATGAGATTGATAAAATTGGAAAAAGTTTTCAAGGGGATCCAGCATCGGCGCTACTTGAAGTTCTCGATCCGGAACAAAACTCGACGTTCATTGATAACTACCTTGATATCCCATTCGATTTATCAAAAGTACTTTTTATTGCAACTGCAAACTACATTAACGATATTCCTGAAGCTCTTCTAGATCGTATGGAAGTTATTGAGCTTTCTGGTTATACGCTTGAAGAAAAAGTGGCGATCACAACAAAATGGATTATTCCACGTCAGTTGAAAAAGCATGGTCTAGCGAAAACAGACCTCACTCTTTCTCTCAATGTAATCAAGAAAATTATTGCAGACTATGCTCGTGAGCCAGGTGTACGTGTTCTTGAACAACATATTGCTAAGTTGTGTAGAAGAGCAGCGCTTGAAAAGGTTTCTCATCCAAAACGTAAAATGAAATTCTCTCCAAATGAAGCGAGTCTTGAATCTTACTTGGGAAGTCCTAGATTCCAGTCTGAAATCGCTGAGAAGAAAAATAAACCTGGTGTTGTGACAGGTCTTGCTTGGACTGCTTACGGTGGTGAAATTCTATTCATTGAAACTCTTCCACTTAAAGGAAAAGGCTTCAAGCTTACAGGTCAGCTAGGCGGAGTCATGAATGAATCAGCAAACCTTGCTTATTCATACGTGAAGAAAATTCTTCAAAACCAGATTGATGCTGAAGATGCTAAGAAGATTAAAGTTAAAAAAGGTCCGCGTGTTGTAGGATCTCCAGCCCCTGTGGTGACACCTGCTCATGAAGCTGAAGATTACTTAGCCGCGCATGAAGTTCACTTGCACTTACCAGCAGGAGCAACTCCGAAGGATGGACCGAGTGCTGGTATAACAATGGCCTTGGCCCTTTATAGTTTAGCGACGAATAAAGCTGTTAACTCTGATATCGCTATGACTGGTGAGTTGAGCTTAACAGGTAAAGTTCTTCCAGTTGGTGGTATTAAAGAAAAAGTTCTCGCAGCAAAAAGAGCAGGAATAAAGAATATCATTCTACCGAAACAAAATGAGAAGGATCTAAAAGAAGTTCCACTCCTTCATCGCAAAGGGATGAACTTTTATCCAGTGTCGCATTTTGATGAAGTTCTAAAGATTGCATTGAAAAAATAGACTTAAAATTAGAAGAGGCCAGTCTCCACTGGCCTCTTTTTCACCGCCACAAAAATATAAATTCCCCGTTTCTTTATGCTTCTATGGCGACTCATAAAACTTGTCGGACCAGCTTTAAAAAAATTAAATGAAATTAATCTCAAGAAAGGCAAAAAAAAACCGCCCAAAATGGACGGTCTTTATTTCAAAATAATGTCTTAATAAAGAACTAGAATTCGTCTGAATCGTATTCGCTGATTGGAGCGTGTTTGATTTTTCCAGCAGCGATTTCTCTTAATGCTGTAACAACTTCTTTGTTTTTTGATTTTAGAAGAGGCTCTGCACCTTCTCTAAGTTGTTTTACTCTTTTAGTCGCTAAATGGACCAATTCATATCTGTTTTCTACTTTTTCTAAGCAGTCTTCAATCGTGATTCTGGCCATGGAATTGTCTCCTCAAGTCTCTTAAATCTTATGAACTTTAGGTTATAGTCCCAAAAGGTATTTTTGTAAAGAACCTTAGAAGTTGATCTTATGACTCAAGCTTTTTATATAGCGCATCAACTTCTTTCTCATAGGTTTTGAGGATCACTTTCTTTTTGAGTTTCAAAGATGGTGTGATGTGCCCATTCTCAACCGTAAAATCATTCGGCGCAATAAAGAAGCCCTTAATCGTCTCAAATTGGGCCAATTCCTTATTGGTTTCAGCAATTTCGGCATCAATGATTTCGTAAACGCGAGAGTTTGTGGCCAAATCTTCATAAGTAGGAGAATTGCCTACTCCAAGGGATTCGAGTTCGTCCATGAAGGCTTCACGGTCGATGCTGATGATCGCTACGAGAAATTTACGTCTATCACCCACAACCATGGCATTCGAAATGTGTTTAGAGAGCTTGAGGGCATTCTCGATTTTTTGAGGGGCCACGTTTTTCCCAGCGCTCGTAATGATGATGTCTTTTTTGCGATCAGTGATTTTCACATATCCATCAACAGTAAGCTCGCCTATATCTCCAGTAAGGAACCATCCGTCACGGAAAGCTTCTTTAGTGGCCGCTTCGTTTTTATAATAATGAGAGAAGAGCGCCTGAGTTTTAAGCATGATTTCGCCGTCTTCAGCAAACTTCACTTGAACTTCTCCAAGTGGCAATCCGATAGCACCAGGAACTTGCCGA
>CAMLRB010000035.1 GCA_946482295.1 uncultured Bacteriovorax sp.
GGGGAACTTTTCAATTTTTTGAGTGTCTAAATCTACTTCCGTATTAGTTCCAACTTGTCCTGGATTGATTTCCGTTGGTTGTCCATCCGGTTGTCCTTCAGGGCGAGCATCTGGTTGTCCTTCCTCGCCCATGTTAATATCTGAAGAAATCATTTCGTTTTCGTAATTTTCCATACCTGCTCCTTGGTAAATACCTCTTCTCCTTTATTTTGCATATCCAATGCCCATCATTTTGGGATACTCTTTTTCCAATGAAAAAGATCTTTCTCGACGTCCGTCAATTTGCCGTTCCTGTACCGCGCGTGGGAAGTATTGAAACGCACTCGGGATACTCTGCACCACCACTCAATGGTCAAGAAATTCACCAGATCTTTCAAAAGCGCCGTAAAAAAGAAAATGAAAATTATGTAACGGAAAAAAAACTCGGGCATCTTTTCGAAACTGGAGACTATCACTTTTCCGTAGGAGGTAGAGTTGATGGAATCATTGAAAGTGAAACTGTTATTATTGAAGAACTGAAAACTGCTTTTGAAAGCGATACACTATATGAAAAACTGGATGGTAATTTTAATCATCCCTATATACTTCAGTTGCTCACCTATGGTTATTTTTACTTCCGCGAAAAAGGGATTTCCCCTAAGTTGCATTTAACAATCATCTCATCCCGTAATTTTAGGAGCAAAACACTTGAAGTCCCCTTAGATATCGACCGGTATGAATGCTGGCTCGATCTTCGATTAAAAGAACTAATCGTTGAAACTAAGGCCCAAGAAAAAATTTTTCACAAGAGATTGAAGACTTCGAATGAACTCGTCTTCCCTTTTTCTACTCCCAGAAAAGGACAGAAGGAACTTGTCTGCGCCGTAGAAGAGAACTTCAAGACGGGTATACCACTTCTCATTCAGGCCCCAACTGGTTTAGGAAAAACAGCAGGCCTTCTCTACCCTGCACTTCAAGAATCTTTGAGCCGCGGACAAAAGGTAGTTTATGTAACACCAAAAAATTCACAACATCTAGTAGCTGAAGAAGCGGTCTCCATGATGCAATCTCAAGGGGCCAAGATTAAAAGTTTTACTTTGACAGCAAAGAGTAAACTCTGTTTGAAAGCAGAGCCACTTTGTAATCCAGTATATTGTGAATATGCAAAGGATCATTATGAAAAAGTGGCGAAGTTCAACCTGGTTGATGTCATTCAAAAGAAAAAGCGATTAACAGCGAAGACACTCAAAAAATTAGGGGAAGAATTTAGTGTATGCCCTTTCGAGCTCTCTTTGGAAGCAATAGAAAAAGCAGATGTCGTTATTGCTGATTACAACTATGTTTTTTCTCCTCGCAGTTTGATCGGGCGATTGGCCGAGCCTCTATTTGATAAAGAGCAGACGGCCAATTTGATCATTGATGAGGCCCACAACTTGCCTTCTCGTGCTCAAGACTATTTTTCATCAAGTCTTTCACTCTCCCAACTCGATATTTACATTAGTGCTAAAATCCCGCATGCAGCAGAAGCAAGACAACTCATTTTAAAGTACAAAGGTCCTCCCCGAAAAATCACGATTGAGATAAAAGACTTTTCTGAACTTAATCAAAAAATTCGCGATTTCACCCTGGATTATCTGGAGGATGATAGTGAAACAATTGAGATGGGAGATCCCGTTCTTGCCTTTTCCAATCTCTTTAATGATTTCACAAGTGCTCTTGAACTCTCAGGAGAAGAATTTTTTCACACTTATCAAGAATCTCACCGCGATGCTTGGTTGAAAGTAACCTGTTGTGATGCTTCGTTGAAGTTGGCCGAAGCGTACAAAAAATTTAAGAACGTTGCCGCTTTTTCAGCGACGGTGAAACCTTTTAACTACTATCACGAACTGTTGGGATTGAACGATGAAACAAAACAATTGGAGTTTGTCTCACCATTTGCCCATGAAAATCGTAAGGTGATTATCATTCCACAGGTTTCCACAAAACTAAAAGATCGCGAAAGAAATTCATATCGTATTTGCGAAGTCATCACTAAGTTAGTGAGTCTAAAAAAAGGAAACTACATCGTCCTCTTTCCAAGTTTTGAATTCATGAACCGTATTGCTAGAGATTTAGATTTACCAGATATGCGCATTCTAGTTCAGCAAAAATTCATGAAAAACAAAATGACGGCCGATTATCTGGAGGCCCTCAAAGAAAATACCCCGACAGTGCTTCTAGGTGTTCAAGGTGGAGTTTTTTCGGAAGGTGTAGATTATCCAGGAGATATGCTCGACGGCGCATTTATCGTGGGACCTGCACTCCCTCAGTTTGATTTTGAAAGAGAGCAAATTAAAAATTACTATGAAAATCGTTTTGGGGCAGAGAGTGCGTTTAACTACACATATGTTTATCCTGCGATGGCAAGGGCCATTCAATCAGCTGGACGCGTGATTAGAACAGAAACGGATCGGGGGCTCATTGTTTTTTTAGATCCTCGTTTTTTAGAGAAGAGTTACGCTGAATCAATGCCTGCAGGTTGGTTTAAAGACTCTCCTCAAGAATTGCTTTCCACCCAAATTCTTCAGGATGTAAAAAATTTTTGGGAATTGAAATCATGAAACAACTTTCAGTCTTCTATTTAGATTTGCAAACGACAGGGGCCAATGCTCTTGAATCTTATATTCTAGAAATGGCCTTTGCTGATAATGAACGACTGGAATCATTTTTGGTGGAGCTGCCCGAAGGTGAAAACATTCCTCGTAGGATTGAAATGGTTACAGGAATAAAAAATGCTGAGATGGAAAATGCGATTTCCTTTCCCGATGCTATAGAAAAATTAAAATCGTTCATTCCAGCAGGCGCAATCACTGTCATTCACTTTGCCCAATTCGAAAAACCATTTTTAGAAACAGCTTTTAAAAGGTTGGATCAAAATCTTCCTTTTTCCATCATATGCACCAATGAAATAGCGAAACGTCTCTATCCAAATCTCCCTTCGCGAGGAATAAAGGCCCTGGCCGGTTATTTCGGACACGATTCAGGTGAATTCAAACGCGCGAGAGAACATGTTGAAGCGACTCGCACAATTTGGACAGAGCTTGCAAAAGAACTTGAGAAGTTGGGTGTTGAAAACTATGAACAATTTTCAGAATGGATATCATCAACTCCGAAGGCAAAAAAAACTAAGTATGAATACCCTCTCGATAAAAATATTCGTTTGAATTTACCTGACCAACCTGGAATTTACCGCATGTTGAACCGGGAAGGTAAAGTGCTTTATGTTGGTAAAGCGACTTCCTTACATAGTCGAGTGAACAGTTACTTTCGCGGACAAAAAGGTCGAGATTCATTTAAGTTAGAAATGCTCACGATGGTTCACGATATTAAAGTCACTGTCTGCGAAACACCTCTGCACGCCGCACTTCTTGAGACAGATGAAATTAAAAGATTGAATCCTTACTATAATATCGCCCTCAAAGAAGGATATCGTTCTCTTCATTTTTTTGATTCAACTTATACATCTATTAACTCCGTTAAAGATGATGTACACACCATTGGCCCCTTTTCAAATACTATGACCTTTGACTCCATCTTCCTTTTAAATTTATGGTTAATGACGGAATATCCTTCGCCTCCAACGTTCTCTTTTTTCTATCATGAGTATGAAGCAGAAACAGTGAAGGTCGGCTTCGAACTTTTCTGTGAAACATTCCACATTGATCCTCTTCGTCTCATCAATCGTAGATCACTCATGGCCCTGGGACTAAGACTCTATCGACGAAATGTAGATAGTGAAGAAATCGAAATCGATGAAGAAACAGAAGTCACCCCCGAGGACATTGCTCATAAATTTGAACGGCATTTCATGCGCATTGGTGATGCCCTTATCCGTGCAAAAAAAATTGAACAGCTATTAAATGCTAATGTTGAATTTAAAACGAAAGAAAGAAAAAAAATAAAACTTACTATACGAAATGGTATGATAAATGATCTGGAAAAATTGCCTCCAGAGGCGAGTGCCTGGGCACACTCGCCTATTGAAACCTATGATCGATTGACCGTCCTTTTAACAGAATTACAGAAATACAAATCAGTTAAAATTAAGACCTTGGAACTTTAGATTCATCAACCGTGATTTGAATTTCTACGCGACGATTTTGTTTTCGACCTGCTGATGTATCATTGCTTGCTATTGGATTTTGAGGCCCTAATCCATTTGTCGAGATGACATTTTCAGGAAGGCCAGCGGCCACTAATTGTTTTTTGACTGCTTCTGCTCTATCTTCACTTAACTCTTCATTAAATTCAGATGTTCCCGTGATATCTGTATATCCATTTATGGTTAAAACATTCTCAGGATATTTTTTCATGATCTCGGCCATTTCTTTTAAATTATCTTTGGCCTCTGGTTTTAACTGGGCCTTACCTGAATCAAAAAGGATATCACTTTTTAATTTTGCAACAAGGCCTTCTTCAGTTCTTTTTGTTTCAGCAATCGCTTCTAATTCTTTTTTCTGTTTATCCATTCTGTGACCTATGACTGAACCAATGGCCCCTCCGGCGACTGCTCCAATGACGGCTCCTTTCTTCTTTCCTAAGACAGCGCCAACTCCCGCACCTGCAGCAGCTCCAATCCCTGTTCCAACAGCGGCACGTTTATTTTCTTCCAGTGATGAACATCCGACCGTTGTGAAAAATAAGGCCGAACTCATGATAACAATTTTTTTCTTCATAAATTATCTCCTTCCATAAAAGGCAATCGTTCACTCTTTCACGATAGGACATGAAGACTAACTTGTTCAATTTAGATTTCGCTTAAATTCATTTAATGCTTACAGAAAAGCACGGTTAACAGTGCTCCTTTACTCTCAAATAAAAACTAGAGAGAGTTTTTTAGTGTCTTTATTGAAGGAGGATCTATGCTAAACATAGCAATTATAATTGGAAGTACACGCCCAAATCGTGTTGGAGAAAGTGTGGCCCGTTGGGTCTTTGATCAAGTGAAACAGCGTAAAGATGCAACATTCGAATTAATTGATTTACGGGACTACAATTTACCTTTATTAGATGAACCAATACCACCTTCGATGGGAAAATATTCAAACGACCATACCTTGAGATGGTCCGAAAAAATTTCTGAATTCGACGCCTTTATTTTTGTCTCACCTGAATATAATCATGGCACATCTGGAGCCTTAAAAAATGCTATCGATTTCCTCTACAAAGAATGGAATAACAAAGTGGCCGGCTTTGTGGCCTATGGAAGCGCCGGCGGAACTCGGGCCGTGGAAAATTTAAGACTTATAATGGCCGAATGCCAAGTGGCGACAGTCAGAACTCAAGTGGCATTAAGCCTTCATGATGATTTTGAAAATTATACAACTTTCAGGCCACGCGATATGCATGCTAAAAATCTTACTACACTAGTCGATCAAATTCTTTCATGGGGGGAAGCTCTCACTCAAGTACGTCCGATGAAAATGCCTCTGTCCCAAACGAACCAGGCACAAAATGCGAGCTCCCCTAGCATTCACTAGTCTTATATTAAGAGAGAATCCTAAAAGGGTTCTCTCAAATTTTTTCTTGGTGCTTAGTTCTTTGTCCTAATCCCCGTCCATTATTCTTTTTGTCTTTTTTAGAGAGACCTTGAAAAGATCCTGGTGCCATATCTTGCGAAGATTTTCGTGACATCATTTCGCGTTTGCGCATTTCATCTCGACGAGTTTTTATGCTCATAAGATCCTCCTGGTAAAAAATGATGCAAGGCCTTTACCAAGTGCCTGTATTGGCCATTTCGACCCAAGGACTTTGCTCTGGTAAAGGTGAACCTTTTTGGAGGAGCTCAATTGATTGGTTGTCTGGAGACTTTATAAAGGCCATATAGCCGTCTCTAGGTGGTCTATTGATGATCATGCCTGCCTTCATCAAGCGCTCACAGGTGGCATAGATATTGTCGACTTCAAAAGCGAGGTGGCCAAAGTTGCGGCCATAACTATACTCCTGATCTTCACCCCAGTTATACGTGAGCTCAATCTCAGGTTCGCCCGGCGCTGTGGCCAAAAAAACAAGTGTGAATTTTCCTGCCTGATTTTCTTTACGCCGTATTTCAACTAGACCGAGCTTATTGATGAAGAAATCAAGAGAGCGATCTAAATCTTTCACTCTAAGCATTGTATGGAGAAAACGCATGTTAAACCTCTTTTAAGATTTTCTTGAAAGAAGTATTCCACACTCCATGTGTTCGGTATAGGGAAACTGATCAAAGAGAGCAAAGCGTTTAATGGTATGTGTTTCAGAAAGGATTTTTAGATTATCAATCAGTGTGTGAGGATTACATGAAATATATAGTATGTTGTCGTACTTCTGCACAAGCGCACATGCTTTTGCATCTAGTCCTGCACGCGGCGGATCCACGAGTATTGTCTGGCAGTCAAAAGATTTGAGATCAATTCCACGCAAACGTTGATACTCGCGTTTTCCTTCCATTGAATCGGAGAAATCTTCTGCGGACATCCGAATGATCGTTACGTTCTCAATTTTATTTTCTGCAATATTAAACTGGGCAGCTTCTACCGAGGGTCCTGCCAATTCAGTGGCCAGAACACGTTTGAAATTTCGGGCCAGCGCGAGCGAGAAATTTCCATTACCGCAATAGAGTTCTAATAAATCGCCACTCGAGTTTTTAGTACAGTCGATGGCCCATTCTAGCATTTTAATAGCTACACCTGCATTTGGTTGCGTGAAACTATTTTCAACTTGTTTATAAGTGAGAACGCGATCGTGAACAGGAAGTCTTTCAATAACAAAGTCGCGATTTAGATCGATTTTTTGTTTGCGTGCTCGACCAACGATATCAACAGTAAACTTATTTCTTAACCGTTCGCGAAGTGCTGACGCTTCAACCATCCATCCATCATCGAGTTTTTTATGATAGAGAAGTGAAACAAGAATTTCTCCACTTAAGGTCGAGAGAAAATCTACTTGAAAAAGTTTAAAACGTAATTCTTTATTAGGTCTGAGTTCCGTCATCAATGCCTGCATCACATCGTTAATCAGTTTGCTCGCAGGCATGAATTGTTCTGTTCGAATTTTTTGATCGGAAGCTTTATCAAACATGTAATAATAAAGATCTTCACCTTCATGCCAAACGCGAAACTCAGCTCGCATACGATAGTGTGCAGGTTCAGAAGCAAAAACTTCTAGTTCTTGTTGAGTGTAATTTGCAAAAAGAGCTTGCAGCTTTTGTTTTTTTAGTTCGAGTTGATTTTGGTAGTTCACGGGCCGACTATATCATAGGAAGAATTGGCAGTATATGGCCATTTTCTTGATCCAATTTTTCTGTAAGCAATTCTAAATCAAGATTGATGAGAGTCTTATGTCCTTCTCTTTGTAGGCTTCTAAGGAGTTCGAGGGCGCGCTGAAAGTGTCCATGTGTCGCAGCTGTTTGTCCAAGTTCTTTTTTAATAAAAGCAGCACCGATTTTAATGAGAGCTTTAAGCAGATCGGCAACGGGACCGCGTCGATGATGAGCATTCCAGAGTGCTTCAAAAAGAACATGACTCTCCCAATAGTAACCGTGATTGAGAAGGTCTAACCCAAAATAAAAATCATCCATGTGTTTTTCATCAATCGGATGACAGTGAAGTTCGTCTTCATTGAAACTATGTCCGCCTTCTTTGTTGGGGTGAATGGATTTTCCAGGGATAAACGCATAGGAGGGGAATGGACGATTCGGCCTTAAACGTTTCATCGTTTGGCCTTCGGAACGAGATAATAGAGCTGTCCCAATCTTTTCATAACTCCAGCTTTTTGAGCAGCTTCAGGAGTTGATCCGAAATAGAGATCAACTCGCCCTGGTCCTCTGATCGCTCCTCCGGTGTCCTGATCAAACACTAATCGTGGTTGATTCAACCATGCAATGGGAACAGTGCTCGAAGTTGATTCAAAAACAGGTTCTTCAATTTTGAGAAAGGCCAGCGCTCCTTTTGGCATGAGATCTTTATCTGTAGCGATTGTTCGTCCTGCACTGACTTCCATTCCGGCGTATGTGAGGGCCTCGGAACTTAGGGGGCGGAAAAAAACATAACTTGGATTTAGATTCAAAACTTTTTGCTTTTCAAGTGCCGTGAGTGTTTCAAGATAGGTGCGAATTCTTTGCATGCTCATTTCAGGAAGAGGGATAACATGCGTGAGATGTTTTCCAAGAGCGACGTATGGATGGCCGTTTTGTTCAGCATAGCCAATACGCATACTGGTGCCATCACTAAAGTCAATTACGCCGGAACCTTGAATTTGAATAAAAAAAGCATCAATGGGATCAAGATAAGCAAGTTCTAAATTCTGCCCTTGAAGTTTGAGATCAGAATCAATCTCCGAGCGAACATAATAAGGAATCACGGTTGAACCTTTTAAGCGTCCACGGATAGATTGAAGTTCCAAGGGAGTTGAGAATTTATAGGCAAATGATTTTAAGTTAACAGTTACTAAATCATTTGGGCGCGCATAGACGGCCTGAGAATGTTTTTCATTCGGGCTGCGCGAACCACTTACGTGAGGTTCATAATAGCCAGTGGAGAGAATTTCTCCCCACTCATCTTTTCCATACACTTCATGAAAATCAAAATTGTCTTGAATGTATTGAACGTAATCAACTTCGTGTTTAAAAATTTCTTCTAGGGCCGCAATATATCGAGCTTTGGGGATTTGTAATTCACCAAAAATCATCTGCTCTTTAACCAGAGCTGATTTTTTCATGACATCAATGTGTGTTCTCAATGTAGTAAAAAAACTTTCACGAGAAAAACTATCGGTGATCTCTGGGACATCTTGCACCGGCCGCATAGCTTCAGCAGGTTTTTTAATGACGGACCTCGTACAAGAGGAAATTAATCCAATGAAACAGATAAAAACAATTAATTTCATAGTCAGATGTTCGTGCATCAGCAAAGCGTTGGCAAAAAAAAATTAATAAGTGAACCAAATTAAATTGACGATGTTTGTTACAAATATTTTAATAGAGATCGGACAATTCGACAGTGAGTGTGAAATGGCAAAAACAATTCGTCGTGTGGCCACAGGCGTACCACGTCTCGACTTCCTCCTCATGGGAGGATTATTTGAAGGCGGAATATATATAGTTCAAGGTCAACCAGGAATGGGAAAAACAATCCTGGCCAATCAATGCTGCTTTTTCCGAGCGGCTAACAATGAAAACAGTATCTATGTTTCTCTGTTAGCAGAATCAACCGGTCGTATGGTCAGCTATTTATCAAGTCTTGAATTTGTTGATCAAGACCAAATTGGAAACCGCGTTCACTATGTGAACGGTTATCAACACCTCAAAGAGCAAGGCCTAAATAACTTTAAAACATTTTTATGGGATTTGATTAAAACTCATAAAGGTCAACTCCTCATTATCGATGGGCTTGATATCCTAAAATCAGTAGCTGCAAATGAAAATGATTTCAGAGAATTCATGCACTCATTACAAGTCCATGCTTCCCTAACAAAATGTACAATGCTTTTATTGATGCCAACAGGGACCAATTCTGATCAAGTCAATTTGGAACATGCGATTTCCGATGGAGTTATTGATATTCGAGAGTGGAGAATAAGTGCGCGCTCTGTCCGCGAAATCCAAATTTTGAAATTCCGTGGTTCAAATTATTTAAAAGGTGGCCACGAAATCGAAATAACTCAGAAAGGTTTTAATATTCACCCGCGGACCGAAGTTCAATTCCATAAACCAAATGTGGGAAGTTACGCAGAAGTTCGGACACGCATGGCCTTTGGAATTAGAGAATTTGATAAAATGTCACACGGTGGGCTTTTTTCTGGTTCATTAACAACACTTTTTGGAACTCCTGGTACAGGGAAGACGACATTAGGACTTTCCTTTTTAGTGGAAGGAGCTAAGCGTGGTGAACATGGAATTTATTTTGGGTTTTATGAAACACCTCCGCGTTTATTAGAAAAAGCAGATAATCTTGGCCTCGATTTAAGAAAATATGTCGAAGAAGGCCTGATCGAAATCCAATGGCAAGCAGCTGTTGAAAACATATCAGATGGACTTGCTGAAAGATTGCTTGAACGTATAAGAGAAAAAAAACGTGAGAAAATTCGTGTTTTCATCGACGGGATGTCTGGCTTTAGAAGAGCAATGTCATATCCAGAAAGATTTGGCTCATTCCTTGCGGCCTTCAGTAATGAACTTCGAAATCTTGGGGCCACGACTCTTTTCTCAGAAGAATCAGAATTTTTTAGCTCAGAACCAGAATTACCAAATCGTGAATTAGGATCTGTTGTTGATAACGTTCTCTTTCTTCGTTATGTCGAAATAGAATCGACGATGCAACGTTTGATTTCAATTTTAAAGATGCGCGAGAGTGCTTACGATCCCGATATTCGTCGCTTTCAAATCACTTCCAAAGGTATTGTTATTCTTGATCAATTCAAAAGCAGCGAAAATGTACTCACTGGTCACCCTCGAAAAGTTGTAAGAAAAAAAATTACGCCCACAAAAAAGAAAACACTTAAAAAAGTGGCCGTTTCGAGAAGTAGGTCACGATGAAAAATATTCTTATCATCGATGATGAATTGGATATGGCCGAATCGATGGCGACTCTTCTTGAGTCAGAAGGCTATGAAGCAAAAACGGCTTCTTCTGCAAAAATTGGCTTGGAAATTTTACAGCAGACAATTCCAGATCTCGTTATACTTGATGTAATGATGCCAGTTACAAAAGGGACTGAACTCGCTCGGATCATAAGAGATGATCAAAAGCTCGCTAAGATTCCCATTCTCTTAACGAGTGCTTCACGAGAACCTCAAAAATCAAACTCCGATGATTGGAATCACTTTCTGCGCAAGCCCTTTGATATTGATGAACTCTTAAGTGACGTGCGAAAGTTGATCTAGATTTTCACCTCCAATTACTTTCTTTAAGGTGTCCATCATGACATCTAAATCAATTGGTTTTTTAAAGTATGCGATGGCCTGTGTTTGATTCTGTTTTTGTTTAACGTGTCCATCTGCTGACATAACAACAACTGGAATGTGGGAAAAGGGTGTATGACTTTTATTCTCACAAAATTCGAAACCATCCATCACAGGCATCATAAGATCAAGAAGGATAACGTTTGGAAGAGTCTTCGCTTGCGAGAGATACTCCAGGGCCACTTGACCGTTCTCACGGGACTCAACTTGATAACCTTCTAATTCTAAAATTTCCGTCATTGTTTCACGTATAGCTTCATCATCTTCAACTACTAAAATGGAATTATCCATAAAAGCTCCTTCCTAAAAGACTCACATATAGGCCCTCTAAAATGCTCTCTTGGACTAACCACAGAGTCATGTCTTTTGGTGTTAAAGATTTAGACACTCCCCTCTTGTTGTAGACGCTCGGGACGTCCATGCTAGTGATTCCTCGACATTTTTTGTGGCCCAAGCGTTGCAAAATGAAAACTCATTTAAACACTTTATTGCGAGGGATGTATGAAACGGTCTAAGGCCTTTTTTGCAACAATTTTGTTAAGTACTCTATTGGTGTCATGTTCAAATGACTTAAAAAGTAAAAAGATTCCACCCTCGCAAGCACAAGCTTCTCAACTTATTAAAGCAGGTAAATTAGATGAAGCGTCGGCCATGCTGTCTTCATTAGCTGAAGAATCTTTAAAAGATGCAAAAAATATCCTGAAGGCGGATGTCGAATTTACAACGGCACTGGAACTCAATGAAAAAGATCCTCGTGCGAATTTTTACAGCGCCTTCACGAGCTTAACAGCAGTTGCTCAAGGTTTTTCAGTAAGATTTGATAATTTTCTCGATGAAAAACAAAAAATTGAATTAAAAAAAGCAGAACAAAAAATTATTGAAACTGGTGCTTCTGACCTCATCGCGTTTGCTACAAAAATGCACCCAAAAATGCATGAAGTCTCTACGATGAAAGATGCAAGAAAGTTTTTGCGTGTAGAACTTATTGAAGCTCTAAAAGAGTCTCATAAAAAATTAGAGAACGTAGGTTCAGGTATTACCTTAAATATCAGTGAAAAACCAATCACTCTCGATGAACATGATTTGAAACTCATCAAAGCAACTTTCCGCGCCTACGAAACAACTTTAAGAATGGCCCTTCTCTTCAATCTAGACGATCTAGATGCAGCCTTCAAAGAAGCTGAAAACAAAAATGTAGTCACTGACAAACAAACGATAGAGCTTATTAAACGATATCCCGATCTATTTAAACTCTCATCAAATGAAGATTTAAGATCAGCACTCAATGGACTTGAAGATATTCTCAATAGCTACATTGAGTTCTCAACGGCCCGTGATTCGCTTTGTACAGCAGAACGTGCACAAAACATTCTTGGTATGATTTGTATTGATGATGAGACAGCGGAAGTAATGAAACAGTATAACCTGCTCCTTGCCGGCCCAACGTCACTTTCTATCGGTTCTGATGAAAATGGAAATGCAGTTGAAATTCTTGTTAACCTTCGTGCTTGGGAAAATTCGAATTTTCAAGGTCTGCAGAGCTTGTTGCCAGTTTCTTTCAATGCTCAAGGAAAGGTAAACGATGTTGCGGACAAAACTTTTAAAGGTTTAATTCCTAATGGCGACTTGATAGAAAAACTGAAGAACAAATAATGAAAACTTTTTTACTCCTCTCATTTTTAATGACAACACAAACTTGGGCAAGCGATTGCCCAAGTTCTATTAAAGGTGCGAGTATCACTCTTTCAATTGATAACGAAACTCACATCGCCATCAATTCAACATTAATGTGTGGATCTAAATCGTACATGCCTCAAAAATTCGTTGATGCTGATATTGAACTGTGGAGGAAGGGAGAAAAAGTCGGAACATTTTATGCCCGTCGAGTGACTTATAGCCCTCAGTCTCAACTCATCATGCTTAATCAAACAATTGTCAGAGAATCACAATCAACTTTAGCTGACTCCAATCTAATGATTATTGATTTGAAGAAGAACCGCCTGACAACGCCCTCTAAAACGATAATGTTTTAATCTCGTTTTCCGCTAATCATCCCCATCCACGTTTTACGCTTATACATCCAGGCATCCATAAAAATTCCGCAAAGGTGAATGAGTGAGAGTCCAATGATAACATTTGAAAAGAGTTCATGAAGGGATTCAAGAGTTTCATCGCCCCAGAAAGCATCCAGACCCATCATATAACCTGTGACCGCAAGGGCGATGAGAAGGGCCCACATGAGGATGTAAACAAGGGATGCGGGCGGATTATGACCTTCGAAGGACACTGGCCGGCGATTAAGATACCCTTTAATAAAGGATTGAAAAGAATTGAGGCCCAAGGGAAAGGTGCGGAAGTGAACAGCTCCCTTTCCCCAAAAACCAAAAAACATACGAACTAAAACAAAAGCAGCAGCAGCATACCCCATCCATTCGTGGTACTCGTCTTCCACGAAAAAAGCATCCAATACGATAATGAGCGCTATGGCCCAATGGAGAATACGGATACTCAGTGGCCAGAGAGTATCGGCCTTTGCTTTCATTATTTAATTTCTTCTTTTACTTTTGATCCGTTGATGGGATTGAAGTAGATCTCAACTTTTTTTCCTTCTTTGTTCCAACCATAAATTTCGTAGCAATTTCCTTTCGTCACTTTGAAAACTTTAATTTTGTAACCTTCTTTTACGAGATTTTCTTGGAAGGTTTTTTCGTTTTGCCACTCTGGTTTTGTTTCTGGCTTTACACATTCAGGGCCAGCGACTGCAGCACCTGCAAATAGAAGAGATGTGAGAAGAGAGGTAAAGATAATCATTTTTTTCATTGGGAAATCCTTAAGTAATGTTGAGAAGAAAATACTAGATGATTTTAAGAACTTTATGAAGGGAAAGAAATCTATCATTTCACATGAGAGATTTGACGTTTAAAATACTGATTTATCTCAATAAAAAAGCCACTCGTAAGAGTGGCTTCTTATTGATTAAGGTACAGTCGAATTTTTCGTTAATAATTTTGAACGGATGTTATCTATCCATTCTGTAGTGATCCTTACCAGCGTTCAGCCTAGTAACACACTTTATTCTTAACTATCTTTCGCTTGCGACAAGATTCTTCAATCTCTCTTCTTGTCTTTACTCCTTGAGGAAATAAGAAGCATGGTTGGTGCCAAGGCCTCTACGATCACAACTTATTGGAGGTGAGTTGATGATCAACTTTAAATGAGGCAAGACTGTTCTCGATTGAGCACATCAATTATTCACTCTATGTGTTTTTCACAACTTCATGCTCGTTGCAAAGCTCCATAAACGCTTATTACAATCTTATGAAAAAATTTAGATTGATGAAGCACACTCTGCTTCATCTCCATATATTAACGGTTTGAATCTTTTTCACACGATTACATTTTGTGAATTTGAAAATTTCTTTTTGTGAACAAAGTTGACGACAAAAAAAGACCAGCATAAAAGTTTGATCAAGAAACTTAACAACGGCAAGCACACACACTTGCTTACAAATTTCACAGGAGTATTTATGAAATCATTAATCGCTGCAGCTTCTCTTATCCTATCAGCATCAGCTTTCGCTGGTGGTGTTAAGGCCGCTCATGACTACCACCAAGTTCTTGGTGAAATTAAACTTAAGAACGCTTGTGTTACTGAATCAGAAGTACGCACAATCAACCCACAAACAGTATGTACAGAACTTACGCCAGTAGTAGTTGGTGACAACGCTGAAGGTGGAATTTATACAGACTGGAGATGTACTTCTTGGGAAACTAAAGATCTTTCTGCTTCAAGAGCTTTCGAAAGAAAGGTTTGTCTTCGTCACGCTCCAATCAACGAAGCTTCACACGGTGAGTGTTTAGAATACGGTACTAAATCTGATTTCCTTCCAGATACAATCAAGATTTACAAAGTATACACTAACGGAGAAGTTTCAAGAGAAGTTCGTGGAACTCACACTTTCCCAGCTTGTAACTAATTAGTTTCAACAAAAATCGGCCGAGGGTAACTCCCTCGGCTTTTTACGTATAAGGCCTTTATGAGTGATTATTGTTTCGAGAGTTTTAAAGAATTCTTCGAGTACAATCTTAAAAAGAGTGTCAGAGATGCTGAAGGACAAAAAGTCCTTACACTCAATGATCTAGCAAAGAAACTTGGCTACAATTCTCCAAGTCTTCTTTCAATGATCGCCAATGGAAAACGCCTCCCTTCAAGTGAAATTTTAGAATCTCTTTTTGATGAATGGAAAATTGAATCCAACCTTCGCGAACTTGTTCGCCTGCGACTGGAAATTGAAAAGAAGTCGCGCAAAAATCGTCCGACACTCGCTCTACAAGAAAAGCTTGCACGTCTGGATAAAAAATCAACTTTTAAAACAATAGATCTTGATACCTTCAATACAATCACCGAATGGCAGCATGTTGTTTTGCAACAGCTTGTCACCGCACCAGACTTTAAAGAAGATTATCATCTTCTCTCCCAACGTTTACGCAAGAAGGTCTCTCCGGCCCAAGTGAAAAAAAGCATTGCCACTCTTGTCAAAGCAGGTTTTCTTAAGCGTAATGCCATTAGTGGTGAACTTGAACCACGCGGAGCAGAGTCGACAGCAGAAACAACTCACGATATACCCAGCGAGGCCATTCGCGAACATCATAAAGCGATGATAAACCGAGCGATCGAGGCCATTGACGAACAAAGTGTTGAACAACGTCACATAAATTCTTTAACGTTAAGATTTAACGAGGAAAGAAAAAACGAGGCCAAAGATGCTATTTTAAATTTCGTAAGAGATTTTAATAATAGATTTTACGATGCTGATTCAAACAGCATTCACCAGCTAAACGTACAGTTTTTTGAGCACACACAGAAAGTAGAACAGAACCCTATCATCCAGGAATATGTCCAATGAAAAAACACATTGCACTTCTTTGCTTAGTTCTTTTGTGTCTACCTTTTCATACATTTGCAAAAGGTGGGGATGGCGGCGGTGTCATCGTCGGAAATGGTGCTGGTGTTGTGGAAGGAAATTTTCAACATGCCTTTCAAAGTTTGGAAACTGTGTTGCCAGCATGTTTGCAAAATGAATATTGCCAATTAACGGAAACAGAAAAAGATACACTCGCAACTATTTATGTTCTGGCGACCATGAACAATGATAATCGAGATCGTTTTATCTTTATTTCCGAAAAACAAAATCCTGGTTTTTTCACTACAGGTGAAACCCAAGTTAACCGCATTGCCAAAACTTTTCCAAGAGCTGGCTCACCTATTTATATCAATACAGATCTACTTTATAACGACGGACAACCTGCACTTACTTTTGCAGCTATTTCTTCTCTCATCATCCATGAGCTTGGTCATCAAGTAGGTGTAGAAGACCATCAATACCTCGACGTTATCGGGGCTAAAGTTGCGGCATTCATGGTTATGAAAACTCACCATTATGCCTATACGCCAGAGAATGAAAAATCGATTGTATTCTCGGTCACAAATCACGGCCCAGGATTAAAACGTCCACTTCTCATTTTTAATTTTAAAAATCAAAAATCCGTTAATCTTACCCAAATATTATGGCTATCAAGCGCATGTAAATCTGAAGCAGAAGTCCGCACATCCCTTGAACTCACCAACGGTCATTTTGTCTTTGATGAAGTCAATAATCTAAAATTCAAGGCGTGGATCAGCGTGAAATGCACCGACCATAAGGCGAAATTGAGCAAAGTCGTCAAAAGATTTTTAACGATTGGATTGGATGACGAATTCGATATTCAAGATTTTGAAGTCAACTAATCTAAAACCTGTGGCGTAATTTGCAAGATCTTCCTATCAGGAGGATTTTGTGGCCATTGATCAAACTCTTGCATTCATTCGTGATCCATATCGCACTATAAGTCGATACTGTTATGCTAAAAACACTGAAGCCATTGAAACGAGAATTTTTTTCAAGAAAACATGGTTTCTTGTGGGAAAAGATGCTGCCGAACTTTTTTACGATCCTGCAAAGATTGAACAAACAAATCCGTTATCAAAAGAACATTTGCTAAAAGTATTTCAAGACAATTTTCCAAAATTAAAGCGTATTTTTTCTGTATGGCTGGCAACTAAAGCTGAAAGTTGGCAACGTGAGAGCGAAATCATACTTAATGAAGAATTCAATGAAATCCTCACGGCCACTGCATGCGAATGGACAGGCGTCAGACTTACTAACGGCGACTTAAAAATCAGGGCGCGAGAATTATCCTCGCTCACCGATCAAGCTGGCATCGGACTAAAACAATTTATCTCCAAGGCATCAGGTAATAGTGTTGAACTTTGGATTCAAGGACTTATTGAAGATATCAGATCAAGCGGCCATGAATTTAAAGGTCAAAATATTATTGATCAAATGGCCTGGCTAAAAAATGCTGACGCTAAATTGCTCGATCCACATCTTGCAGCACTAGAAATGATCGCACTTCTACGATCTATTGTGGCACTTTCGAGCCCTATGCTTTTTATCGTGCATGCTCTTGAAGAAAACCCAGAATGCCGAGAGCCTATTTTACTCAAGGAAAAAAACTATTCGCACAGGTTCATCCAAGAAATCCTCCGTTACTATCCGATAACCCCTCCACTTTTGGGTTATGCCCGAGAAGATTTCCACTGGCGCGGCCATCACTTTAAAAAAGATCAGCGTGTGCTTTTGGACTTATATGGAACAAATCACGATTCGGCCAAATGGGAACACCCTTATGTTTTTAACCCAAATAGGTTTGAAGAAAGTCAGGATAATTTCTACGACAAAGACATTAATCAACTACTATTAGGTGTCGCCCTCGATTTTTTTGTGACAGCGATTGACTATAAAGTTCCAGAACAAAATCTAAGTATTGATTGGAATCATCTTCCGGCCATTCCAAAAGATGGAATGATCATAGACCACATCTATCTTCGCAAAAAAAGTCGTTTCACTGATAGAAATTCATCACTCGGAAATGCAATATTTTCCTAATCGCAAACACTCTTGCGTTCACTCATTCCTATTTTAGAATGTCACATCCTATTAAACACTTTTTGGACTTTTATGAAACGTTTATTACTTCTCATTGCTCCTTTTGCGCTCCTCTTTTCTGCATGCTCTCATCAAGCCCCACTTGTCATAGATGAAGTTTCACACTCTCAAAATCATGTTAAAGAAATAAATGAACTCATAATAAAGACTCACAAGTTTGTAGAAAAAAACAAACACTTAAGCGCTAAACAGAAAAAAAATGTTTTAAAACTTCACGAAGAAAGTGTTACTGAAATAAGTGAAATCGATCAAGACCTTATTCGCACAAAACTTGTTTTGGTCAAAACACTACTCGAACCAAAAGTAGATGCTAAGATTGCCCGAATGGTAAGAAAAGAAATTAAACGTCTTGAAAAAGTACGCGCTGAAAAGTTACTCAACAACTACGAAAAGGCCCAGCAGATTATTTCGTCTGTTAAAGATATTCCAACGCGTGAAAAACTTTATCAATCTTTTATCTTAAACGGTTCAACTCAACGTTTGTAGTTTCCCCCTCGAGTGGGCGAAACATGTTCCTTCCACGGGCCAAAAACTTTAACAGCGCTTTGTTGAATTCCTCTTTATGAGTGAGGTTCACTCCATGTGGACCTCCTTTAATAATAACCAGCTCACTTCTCTGAATCATTTCATGTGCTCTTCGTCCGCTTTTTTCCAACGGAACTATGGAATCGGAATCACCATGAATAATAAGAACGGGAATGTTAATTTTTTTCAGCTCTTCTCTAAAGTCTGTGCGACTAAAAGCTGCGATACAATCGAGAGTTGCTTTGGGAGAAGCAAATAGAGCTATATTTTTATGATAATCGTGTTGAGCATCGCTCACTTTTTCGCCTAAGATGCTGGCCGAAAAAAATTTTTTGATAAATCCATCGATAAATTCTGCTCTATCTTTCAATACCGATTCTTCAAATGAAGCAATAGTTCCCTCATCAATTGCTCCTTCTGGATGTCCTTCATTCTGTAGAAGAAAAGGAGGAATGGCGGCAGCTAGTACGGCCTTCTCGATACGTTCATCCCCATAAGTGGTCAAGTAACGAACAACTTCTCCACCTCCCATTGAAAAGCCTACAAGTGTTGCTTCTTTTAAATCGAGAAACTCAATCAGTCCATTGAGATCAGACGCTAAAGAATCATAATCGTAACCACTCCATGGTTTGGATGATCCACCAAACCCTCGACGATCATAAACGATAACTCTATGGCCAGCTTTTACGAGATCGTAAATTTGTGCTTCCCATGCTCGTCCGGATAACGGCCATCCGTGAATGAGTACGACTGGTTTTCCTTCACCGTAATCTTCATAGTGAAGGACGATCTCCTCCGATAATTTTAGGTTGGGCATAAAAACTTCCTTGTTCTTTATTAGGTTCTTCTAAAACATTCATCCCGCGTTTTACCGCCGGACGGTTACCAATTAAATCTATCCATCTTCGAACTGAATGTTTTTCTTTTAGTTTTTGACCAAGTTCACTTTCTAAGGATGTTGTGGCAGCGACGGCCCATGGATAGATCATCATATCAGCAATCGTGTATTCTCTTCCCGCAATAAAAGGATTCTCTTGGAGTTGCTTATCAAGGACATTCAAAAGTCTTTCGGCTTCATCATGAAAGCGAGAAATAGCATGAGTCGTTTTCTTTTGTGAATTCAGAGCAAAATATCCAAGCTGACTTAACATAGGTCCGAAACCTCCTGCTTGCCAGAATGTCCACTCTAGCACTTTGTAACGTTCAACTCCTTCTCGCGGAAGAAATTGATGATACTTCTCTGCCAGATAAATCAAGATTGCACCTGATTCAAAAATAGTGAGTGGTTTTCCACCTGATTTTAATTCATCATCGACTATGGCCGGAATTTTATTATTAGGAGATATTTTTAAAAACTCAGGTTGAAACTGTTCGTCTTTGCTAATATCCACGGGGATAATTTCATACGGTACATCGAGTTCCTCCAGCATGATGGCTGGCTTTTTCCCATTCGGTGTTTTCCATGTATAAAGCTTGATCATAAAACTCCTTTTTCAATCGCTTAGAATCCATCTTAGAACTAAAATCTTTTCTTACTAAAGCAGCAAAGAGTTGGCTTAAAGTGTAAACGATGAGCAGAAACACTGTGCAGGATTGAATCATGATCAAATTGGAATACTCTTTTCAAGTGACTAGTTAACAAAAACATCGGAGTGATTATGCCAAAAAATATTTTAATGATTTGTACTCTTGGAATTCTGTTTACTGCTTGTGCAAGCCAAGAGGAAAGACAAGTAATTCATCAACAAGTCGATCAAGAAAAAGTTGTTAGCAGAGATGATCTCTCTGCTTCTACTCGTGAATTTATTTCAAACTCAGATAAACTTACAGAAAAGCAACGTTCGAGTCTTAAGGCCCTCCAGGAGTCTACAGAAAGTGATATGAAAACCCTCTCCGAAAAAATCAATCAAACTAAGATGGTTCTCATCAAATCATTAATGGAGCCTAAAGTTGATCAGAAGAAAGTAAGTATTCTTAGACGTGATCTTAAAAAACTTGAAAAAGAAAAAATGAAAAAAAGTTTAAGTTCGTTTGATAAGGCACAGAGGATAATTACTCCTGTAAGTGATCTAGAAACCCGCGAACGTCTTTATCAATCATTTTTGATGAGAGAAGGCCGTTATTACTAAAATGTGAATATAATCTGATAGGCCGGGATAAGAGCTGGATCAGCTTTGGGCCTCACCTAATGGCATCATTTAACGAGCTCTTAGTGGTTCGCGCCTAAACAAAGCTTGAAGGTGATTCCAGCAGATGTCATAAATTTTAAGGCTTAAATACCTGACAAAACCTCCCAGAATCTTCATTCTATTGCCTCACATTCAACACACACTTTCTTTCGGAGTATTTGTGCACACACAAACTGAAACGCGTCGCTTAAACGACCTCAAAGCTACTAATGCTTATCTTCGTCTTGGAACTGATGTCTCTGATCTTGAAAAATCGATTCAAACTGTTGGCCTCATAGCCCCTCTGGTCATTTCAACAGACAATGTGATTCTTGCAGGTGCTCGTCGTTACCAAGCGCTTTTAAATCTTGGTTACACTGAAGCTGCCGTGGTTGTAGTGGATAAAGGCGAACTTGAAAGAGAACTCGTTTCCATCGATGAAAATCTTGTTCGTAAAGATTTGAACAAAATTGAATTAGAAGGACACCTGAGAAGAGCAAAAGAAATTTATCAGGCCATTACTCCTCTTGAAGAACAATATTTCGAGCGTCCTGAGACTAACGAAGAAATGGAAGAAACAAAGGAAGAAGCAACTAAAAAAGTTGAAGTTCTTCCAGCAGAGAAATTTCTTCATATCGTTGCAGAAAAAACAGGTCTTTCACCAAAACAAATTCATGAGGCCATTAATCGTGATGAAAAAGCAGCTTCACAAGTTAAAGCAGCAAGACAAAACGGTGAACTTTCTCTTTCTCAGACAAATGAAATTGTGAAACTCACAAAAGATGAGCAGAAAAAATCTTTAGATCACGTAAAAACTCTTCCTGTTC
>CAMLRB010000036.1 GCA_946482295.1 uncultured Bacteriovorax sp.
AAGAGCTTGAACTTAAATCGATCAAACTTGATGGCCTCGACCATGCTGATTACACACATGATAAAGAAGCCCATCTTCTCACGATAAAAAATGTTCCGGCTTCATTCACACTTGAGATTGAAAACATCATTAATCCAGAAGCGAATAAAACACTTGATGGTCTTTATAAATCAGGAACCATTTTTTGTACTCAAAATGAACCAGAAGGATTCCGTCGCATTACTTTTTATGTTGATCGTCCAGACAACATGGCAAAATTTACGACAAAAATCATAGCGGATAAAAAACTTTATCCGGTACTTCTTTGTAACGGAAATCCAATCGCACGTGGCGATCTCGAAGGTGGAAAACACTTTGTTACTTGGGAAGATCCATTCAAAAAACCTTGTTACCTTTACGCTTTAGTTGCTGGTGACCTAGGAGTCATCAAAGATACGTATACAACAAAATCAGGTCGCAAAGTAGCGCTTGAAATTTACTGCGACAAAGGGAACGAAAATAAATGTCATCACGCTATGGAGTCGCTAAAGAAGTCTATGAAGTGGGACGAAGATCGTTTCGGTCTGGAGTATGATCTCGATATTTATATGATCGTGGCCGTTGATGCTTTCAACATGGGAGCGATGGAAAATAAAGGTCTCAATATTTTCAACAGCGCTTATGTACTAGCTGACCAAAAATCGGCAACAGACACAAATTTCTATGGTATTGAATCAGTTATTGGTCACGAATATTTTCACAATTGGACAGGTAACAGAATTACTTGTCGTGACTGGTTCCAATTAACACTAAAAGAAGGTTTAACAGTTTTCCGCGATCAGGAATTCTCTGCAGACATGAACTCCCGCAATGTTGAACGTATTCAATCGGTACAGGGACTTCGTTCAGCTCAATTCCCAGAAGACCAGGGTCCAACTTCACACCCAATTAAACCTGAAACGTATATGGAAATTAACAATTTCTATACGGCAACAATTTATGAAAAAGGCGCGGAAGTTATCCGCATGATCCAAACTCTTCTAGGCCGCGATGGTTTTAGAAAAGGAATGGATAAATACTTTGAACTTTTTGATGAACAAGCAGTGCGTACAGAAGACTTCATTCACGCGATGAGTGTTGCGAATAATAACTTTGATTTCACTCAGTTTAAAAATTGGTATTCGCAAAACGGAACACCTCTTTTGAATGCGACATCAAAATATGATGATGCAAAAAAAACATTCACACTGACACTTAAACAATCTCTTCCACATAATGCTCCAGCTGGAGCGAAGTTCTATCACATGCCGATAAAGGTAGGTTTGATTGGAGCTGATGGGAAAGATCTGGCAGAAAAAGTTCTTGAGCTCAAGCAAGAAGAGCAGACTTACACATTTGAAAACATCGCTTCAAAACCGATAGCTTCGATTAATCGCGATTTCTCAGCTCCTGTAAAACTGACAACTGATCATTCGTTTGATGATCTTCTTTTCTTAATGTCTCACGATAAAGATGCTTTCAACAGATTTGAAGCTTCACAAGTTGTTGCAACGAAAATCATGCTAGAACTTCTTGAAGACGCTAAAACAAATAAAACTCTAGAAGTGCCATCGAAGTATGTAGAAGCTTGGGGGAAAATCTTAAAAGACAATTCGATTGATGAGGCTTTTAAAGCTCTTTCAATGACATTGCCTTCAGAAGGTCTATTACATCAAGATCAAAAAAAAATTTATTATCCTGAGACAGAGAAGGTGAGAGACTTCATGAAGAAAACACTCGCAACTGTACATCAGAAAGAACTGCAAGCGGTTTACGCGCAAGTTAACGTCGACGGAGAGTTTAAAATTGATCCGCGATCGATGGGACAACGTGATTTGAAAAACAAGTGTCTTGATCTTCTTACCTATGTCGACGGTGGATCAGAAGTTGCCTATTCTCAATTTACAAAAGCGACCAATATGACTGATGAATTGGGTGCTTTTACAGCTCTCGTTCATTCACAATCACCAAAAGCAAACGAAGTTGTTCAAACTTTTTATAAAAAATGGAAACATGAAACTCTTGTTATGCAAAAATGGTTAACAGTCCAAGCGGCAGCTCCAGGAGAAGGAACTTACAATCGCGTTCTCGAATTAGAGAACGATGCTGTTTATGACAAAACGATTCCAAATCTCGTACGTTCATTACTGCTTACTTTTGCAAGTGTGAATAAAGTTCAGTTCAACCACCCATCAGGCCGCGGATATAAACTAATTGCTGATCGTATGTTAGAGCTTGATAAATTGAACCCTCAAGTCGCTTCAAGATTAGCGTCCGCATACAAAGATTTTAATCGTCTTCCTGCAACGCTCAAACCACTCATGAAAGCAGAGCTTGAACGTGTTCTAAAAACAGATGGTCTTTCGAAAAACGTTTTCGAAATTGTTTCTAAAATTTTAGGTGCATGAGTTTTAGGCAAAAATTACTTTTTCATCTCGTGAATTACTGGCCGCCGTTTTTGGCGGCCGGCATTCATGTGGATCACGTCTCCAATGATCATTCAGAAGTCGATGTTTCTCTCAAACTTGCTTTTTGGAATAGAAACTACGTTGGCACGCAGTACGGTGGCTCTCTCTATTCCATGACCGATCCCTTTTACATGTTGATGCTCATCAAGATGCTGGGGCCTGGATATATAGTTTGGGATAAAGGGGCCTCAATTGATTTCAAAAAACCAGGCACAACTAAAGTCTATGCCCGCTTTCGTTTATCAAAAGACCAGATTGATCAATTCAAAGCTGAACTTGAACACAGTAAAAAAATTGAACCCATCTTGAAAGTGGATATTACTGACGACAAAGGTGAACTGATCGCTGTCGTCACGAAGATTCTCTATATCAAAAAGAAATTACAACACAAAGTCTCTGCACGGGTTTGATTTTTCAGGCTGTGCTTTCTGATAATGTTTATAGAGTGACGAATAAAGTTTCTTTTCATTTTCTTTAATTCTATTGGCCAGATAATAAGTGTTCCGAACGTTGAGATGGAATTGACGGGCCATCGTCGCGGCCCTTGCAAGACCAGGATTGGCTTCACTCACTCTTTTTTGTGTCGCTTGCATATGTTTAAGCCAGCTTAAATCAACTTGAAGTTGAGGATTCGTCTCTTCATTATCACCATCTTGGAGAATTTCTTTTTGTTTGTGTTCTATCATGGCCTCATAATCAGTTCTCAAGAGCTCACCAGCTGTCAAAACAGTATCCATGAGACCTTCATACGGAACTATCATTTTTTCACTGAGAAGTTTTGTGTTCAGGCCAGAGAGCTCTTTGATCATTTTGTCTTGAATAGATTTATATTCTATTAGATCATTTTTTAGATTTGTCAGATCTAGTGTTTTTTCACTGTATTTCCAGAAGAGAAATCTTTTTTCAATGCTGTTAACTTTTTCTACTTGGTCAATGAGAGACATGATTTGTTTAAAATCATCTTCGCGTTTTGCCACACACATATTATCGACCGTATGAATGAGGTAATTTCCAAGTTTATCACCATCGCGATTACTCTCGTGAAGATAGGGAGTAATGGCCGAGTATAGATTTCTTGTAATTTCAAAATTGGCCGGTGTCGAAATCATTGGTACACCGTTATCATCTGCCACATCGCGAGCTTTCAGAAAGACTTCTTCTAAATTTTTTCCTTTTTCCAAAAGAGCGGTGAACTGATCACCGAATGCAGTCGGGCTGGCATAGGCGAGATGTTTTGGTCCGGTAGAGGAGATTACACATGTTTTATCTCCAGCGAGGTTAAGAGCTGCGCCTGAATGGCAAGAGAGATCAACAATTGCCAGCTTCACACCATTTTCTTCAGCGGCTTTTTTCAACTCAATTAATTTATCCATACTGACCATGTCAGTACCTTCACCTGTCGTATAATTTTTGATTGCTCCACCAGTAGTCGTAGAAATATTATGAGTAACCTGGCCGTTTTTAATTTGAGCACCATGAGTATTGATGTAAACGAGGACTTGTTCTCCGTCTTTAATGTTTTTTGAATTAATTTTTTGAGTGTAGTCTTCAATGATTTTGTTGTAGTGATCCTCAGTAAAATTTCCTAGGTTTTGAGCCGTCGGAAAATTTCTTCCAATGATTTTTTCTGTTTCTTCGTGACCACCATTAAATGTTATAGACATCTGTTTGAGGTCAGCCTTTTGCGTATACTCGGCGAGTTGATTAAGGCTATTATCAAAAATAGTATCGTGACCTTTTGGTTCACCTCCACCACCGAGGATCATCAGACTTGTTGGTGTTGTTCCAGCAAAACCGGAATGCGTTAGAAGAGTGAATGACAAAAATGTTGTAGTGAGTACTTTTTTCATTTGCATTCCATGGTTTTGATCAAATCAAATCTCTCTTCAAATTTATGGAGTGGATCAGGAGCTCGATCTTTTAAATCATTTATTTTGGCAATCACTCCACGCGTTCCATCCATTTTTTTTGTAATGACAATTTCTCCGCTAATAGGTTGATCAACGTAAGCTGCCAACCGAATCCCAATTTGTAAGGGGGCGGATAACGTGAGTTCTGATTTTGTTTTTTCATTGATGAAGAGAGTAGGACTACTTTTAATCATGCGAACTGTTCCTTCAACTAAATACACCCCACACCCATAAGTGCGGGCAAAAGATTGAGTTGAAAAAAAAAGTGCGAATAACATGAATACTATTTTCATTCACCTACTTAGCTTTTTGGTAAGAGTTCTTTTCAAGTCATTTTGAATCGAATGATTCCAATCGCTTGAATGCTTTTCGGTCTAAAAGTGTAAAGCTTTAGGTGCCTGTTTTCATTGGCAATTTTGGGGCTGAAAAAAGGGGGCTTTTGGCCCCCTGGAAGGATTTAAGATTTGTTTACTGAAGAAGGCTTTTGCCTGTGGACTTCAAGTCATCACATGCCTGAGCAATTCTTTCGGTCATCATTTTTTCAGCGGCCTTCATCCACTCGCGCGGATCATAGTGCTTTTTCGATCCAACTTCGCCGTCGACTTTTAGGACTTTATCGTAATTTTTTAGCATAAAATCGGCCACTGGACGCGTATAAGCATACTGAGTATCTGTATCGATGTTCATCTTGATTACTCCGTAACCAAGAGTCTCATGAATTTCAGAAAGCTCAGACCCCGATCCTCCGTGGAAAACGAGAAAGTGTTCTGCTTCTTTACCAAGGGCCTTATTCACGGCCGCTTGACCGTCTTTTAAGATCGTCGGACGAAGTTTAACGTTTCCTGGTTTATAAACACCGTGAACGTTTCCGAATGTCGCTGCATACATGAAGTTTCCGATAGGGCGAAGTGCTTTTGCAATCTCCACCATCTCTTCTGGAGTTGTGTAGAGTTTATCGGCCGGAGCATGTTCGTTATTCACTCCATCTTCTTCTCCACCAACAACTCCAGTTTCTACTTCCAGAATAAGTTCGCTTTTAGCAAAACGTTCTAGGAGAGCTTTTGATTGTTTAATATTCTCATTCAAGGGAAGTTCTGATCCATCAAACATATGCGAGTTAAAAAGATTAGGAAGGCCTTTAGCTCTTCTTTTTTCCGTCTCAGCTACCAGTGGGAGCATGAAGCTATCGACATATTGAGGGTGGCAGTGATCTGTGTGAAGGGCGATGAGAACGTTATATTTCTCTGCCATTAAATGAACGTGTTGAGCGATAGAAATCGCTCCCATGGCCATATCTCCGACACCTTGGCCAGAAGCGAACTTGCCTCCGCCTGTAGATACTTGAATGATACCGTCAGAACGTTTGTCAGCGAAGGCCTTAAGGGCCGCATTTGCTGTCGACATTGAAGTGACGTTAATGGCAGGGTAGGCGTATCCACCTTGTTTTGCCTTTTCTAACATTTGTTTATACTGCTGGGGTGTGGCCACTGGCATGAAAAAACTCCTTACACAAGACGTTAAGTCGGTCAAAATTACGCCCGCAAATTGTAGAATGATTTCTTTTGGGTTACTATAAAAATCCAAAAAAAGTTTTAAGGTAGACCCAAGGCTAACCCCTACAAGGACGAACAATGCTTAAAAAAGTAGAAAAAAAATATTCAGTTAAAAAAACACCAAAGGCCCAACTTAAAAAATGGTACGAGCTAATGACACTCGGCAGGCTATTGGATGAAAGAGCACCGAACTACCTTAAGCAGGCGATTGGTTGGTCATACCATGCCCCATATGCTGGTCACGATGCTATTCAATTAGCAATCGGACAAACATTCGTGCGCGGAGAAGATCATCTGTTCCCATACTATCGCGATATGCTTACAGCAGTAGCTGCAGGTGTTTCTGCCGAAGAAATCATTTTAAACGGGATTTCAAAAGCAACGGATTTAGCTTCTGGTGGTCGCCACATGTCGAATCACTTTGCTAAACCTGAGTGGAACATTCACAACGTCTCTTCTTGTACAGGGAATCATACCCTACACGCAGCGGGTGTTGCTCGCGCGATGAAGCGCTATAAGCACAAAGGTGTAGCGATTTCATCTCAAGGTGAGTCTTCTGTCTCTGAAGGTTATTGTTATGAAGCGATCAATGGTGCTTCATGTGAAAAACTTCCAGTTATTTTTGTTTTCCAGGATAATGGCTACGGGATTTCTGTTCCTAAGCGCGATCAAACGGCCAACGAAAGAGTTGCAGATAACTTCTCTGGTTTTGCTAACCTTCGTATCATCCACTGTGATGGAAAAGATGTTTTTGATTCAATGAGCGCGATGGAAGAAGCTCGCAAACACGCTATCGAAAAAATGGAACCAGTTATCGTTCACGCTGACTGCGTACGAATTGGAAACCACTCGAATTCGGATAAGCACGAATGGTATCGTGACGAAAAAGAAAGAGAAGAGGCAAAAGCTCAAGATCCATATCTTAGCTTCAAAAAAGAGCTTCTTGAGAGCAAAGTTTTCACAGAAGAAGAGTTGCGATCAGTAGAAGACGAAATGAAAAAAGTCGTGCTTGATGCTCATACAAGAGCGATGAAAGCACCGAATCCAGATCCTGCATCGATCTACGATTTCGTTCTTCCCGAAGCATACGTTTCGACAAAATACCCAGAAGGAATTCATACTGAAACATCTGAGCCGGTGAAATTCATTGATGCTATCAATGGAACACTCAAAGCAGAATTTAGACATAACCCGAACACTTTCATTTGGGGCCAGGATATGGCGAACAAAGAAAAAGGCGGGATCTTCAACGTTTCAAAAGGGATGCAACAAGAATTTGGAATTGAGCGCGTTTTTAACGGGCCCATCGCTGAAGATTTTATTTTAGGAACAGCAAACGGCTTCTCTCGTTTTAGAGATGATATCCGCGTTTGTGTTGAAGGTGCAGAATTCGCCGACTACTTCTGGCCAGCAATGGAACAATTCGTAGAAATGACTCATGATTACTGGAGAAGTAATGGTGCGTTTTGCCCGAATGTAATCATTCGTCTAGCTTCTGGCGGATACATTGGTGGTGGACTTTATCACTCACAAAATATCGAAGGTGCTCTTTCAACATTCCCAGGTGTGCGAATTGTTTCTCCATCATTCGCAGACGATGCTGCAGGCCTTTTAAGAACAGCTTTCAGATCACGTGGTCCAACTGTGTACTTGGAGCCAAAAGCGCTTTATAACTCAAAACAGGCCATGACTCCAGTTCCTGAAGATTTCGAAGTTCCATTTGGAAAATGCCGTGTACGTCGCGAAGGATCTGACATGACAGTTCTGACTTACGGAAACACAACTCACATGTGTCTCGAAGCAGCTGAGAATCTTTCAAAAGAAGGATACAATGTTGAAGTTGTCGATCTTCGCTCACTAATCCCTCTAGATGAAGAAGGTATTTTAGCTTCAGTTAAGAAAACAAATCGTTGTTTAATCGTTCATGAGGATAAAGTTTTTGGTGGATTTGGTGGCGAACTCGTGGGTCTTCTTAATGACCGCGCTTTTGAACACCTTGATGCTCCTGTGAAGCGAATTGGATCAACATTTACACCAGTTGGATTCAATAGAATTCTTGAGCGTGCAATTCTTCCAAACACAGAAAGAATTCAAGCTGGAATGCTTGAACTTCTCAAGTACTAATTCAATTTTCACATTTCACGAATCTTCATACAGTTTGAAGATTCGTGAAATTTCTCTTGAAGATCTAAATATTAAAATCGTGCTGACTCTGAGGACGCCAAAACTCTAAGGGATTGGACAATAAATATTTCTGAACTCGGATTGTTTATCGATTGCATCCCATTCCAGGCTTTCATCGTTTAAATCCCACCCTTGATATTTAACTTGTAAGTAGTGAACAAGTTCATGAACAATTGAATCGTCCATACACCGCTTGTTTCTGCGATAATAATCAGCATCGTCTAAAATATAAATTTCATTATTATCTACAGCAAAAGCATTCGTGAAAACATCAGGACGAAATCCCCATTGCTTTTCAATAGCGTCTTGAAACTGCTTCAATGGTGTTTTGCTTTTGAAATGAAATTTTGGAATTTCGACATCGTCTCGTTTTGTGAGTTTCTTTAGCTCTAGTGTTTTTCCCATGAGGAATTCGAGTGAATATTTCAGTTTTGCCGGTTTGGCAGCAACTTCAGCATGGGTGGATAGAGTAAGTGTTGAGAGAACGATGAGGATTAGTTTTTTCATGGAGACAGCTTAGGTTGATTGAAAGACTTTTTCAACCAACCTAAACTTACACTATTTTGACTTATGGGTATAAGAACCGTCCCAATTTGGTGGAGGTGGAACTTCCATAAAGTCTTCGCACATGTGCAGCATACGCGCAAAGCTCGGATCTGTTGGAAATTTCGAAAGAAGTCCCTTGAAAATCTCGGCCGCAGCATGGAACTTCTGTTCCAAGTAAAAACTAAAGGCCAATTCATATTCGGCCAGACTTTCAGTTTCGTTGATGAGGGGATGACTCGGATGAAGAACTTCGTAAATTGTAACAGCGTTTTCTTTACCCTTAACCTTAACTTTATCAAGTGTTCTAAAAACAAATTCTTTTTGTAGATCAGCAGGAATTGCATTTTTTGTATATTCAGAAATGTTTAATTGGACACCGTAGTACTTACACAGTGATTCTAAACGTGCTCCAAGGTTCATATTATCACCCAGGGCCGTGTAAGAAAAAATTTGATTCGAGCCCATGTTTCCTACTGAACACTCACCAGTGTTAAGACCGATACCATGCTTGAATTGAGGGAACCCTTCTCGAGCAAATTCTTCGTTAATAGGAGGAAGTCTTTCAATCATCTGTATGGCCCCTTTAACGGCCCAATAAGGGTGATTTTCAAGATCAACAGGAGCACCCCAATAGGCAACCATAGCGTCTCCGATATATTTATCGAGCGTTCCTTTGTGCTCAAAGAGAGTATCGGTCATCATTGTCATATACTTGTTCAAGCAAAGAGTGAGTTGTTCCGGAGTCAGTTTTTCTGAAATGCTAGTGAAGTCACGAACATCAGAAAAGAACACTGTGATATTTTTCTTTTCACCACCGAGACGAACTTTCTCTGGGTTTTTAAGGAGGTCGTTAACAATGGAAGGAGCAAGATATCGTGAGAAAGTACCTTTAATTTTTTTCTTTTCTTTATTTGATTGGTAGAAGTGAAGGAACGTTGACCATGAGTAACAGTTTAAAACTGCAAAGAGACAGAAGAAGAGTCGATTGTTATAACCTTGAGGGATGAAGTAATAAGTATCAAGAGCGAAGAGACCGGCCACGATTGTAAGGACGCTGACGAAATCTAGTACGGCGTTTCCAAAAAGCATAACGATAATGATGAGAGCACAACCTATTCCCATCATCGCCCATGACATTTGAGCTGATGCGTTCTCGGAAACAAAATATTTTCCTTCGAGCAACATATGAACCATGTTCATGTGAAATACAATTCCAGGAAGGATTGGATCAACAGGTGTATTTCTTAAATCGTTGGCACCGAAAGCTGTTGAGCCTACAAAAACAAGTTTGTCTTTGAAGATTTTTTTCATTTCAGGATCATCAGGGCTTGATTTAAAAATATTGTAGATACTCACTTGAGGAAAATGGTCGAGTCCACCCAGCCAGCGAACTTTAGCTTCTCCATTATAATTTACATAGAGCTTTCCTTTTTCAGTTTGAAGATAACTCTCTCCGGGATTAGAGACAACTTTGGTTTTTTTACCAGTGAATTTCTCATAAGCTAGGAGTGAGAACGAAGGAAAATAAAGTGATCCTACGTTTGTGACAACTGGATAGTGACGAAAAACGCCATCAACATCTGCTTGGGCTTCAATGTGAGCTAGTCCAGTTTCTGTGTTTGTTAAAACTTCAACAGGAAATACTTTCTTTTCAATGATATGTTCTCGTAAATCGCTTCCTGCATTGATGGTCGCATCCATCATGTAGTTCATCATGAGTTGATCAGGCGGCTCTTTAAAGAATTTCTCCTCGTCGACAGTATCGTCTTCTTTTCTTGCAACAGAGTAGGGAAGAATGATTTTTTTTTCAGGATTTGATTCAAATTCCTTTATGGTGTTGGCAAATTGAATATCAGGAGACTCTGCATTACAAGCGATTTCAGGCTCTGAAAAGAAAACGTCGAAGGCCACTACTTTTGCACCAAATCCATTTAAGCGATTTATGAGTTCGATGTGTTTTGTACGGCTCCAAGGCCACCGCCCTAGTTTATTTAACGATTCATCGTCTATAGCTGCGAGAACAAGTCGATCATCCTTCTTATCTCGAGGGATCGTGAACTTCATTCTCATATCGTAGAAACGATCTTCGAAAAAAGAAGCATAGTTATAAATGAAATTACTGTCGCCGTATAAGTCGAATTCTCTTGAACTTGTGGAAAGAAAAATACTAAAGGCACTAAAGGCAATGATAACAAATACACCGACGTATTGAAAAATCCTAAAGAGCATGTTTCTCTCCCTTAAAAACTAAAGCGAAGTTCTGTTGTAAAAACGCTCTTAGAATAATCGTAAGAAGAATCGTTAGAACTATTTTTTGTGAAATCGTAATTGAAGCCCATTTTCCAATTTTTATTAAGCTCTTTTGAAAGATCAATTGAAGGGTTAAGTGTTTTTTCTGTGCCGCGAGTTGCTTTTTGAGCTTTTGTATCAGTGATTGTAAGCGCAAAGGCCACATCAAGTGTCCAAGTTGGAAAGATTTCTGGAATAAGATAATCAACTCGGGATAGAAACGTATTTGTATTGGTTGTTGAATTATTGAAGTTGTCGATGAAGCTTGCATCGAACATAAAGATCACAAGATGCTGAATGGGAAGAAAGATTGTTTGATCAAAAGCGAATGAAGTCGTTTTGTTGCTGATGGCAGTATTTTCGCCTTTATAATCTTTTCTTTTGAGTTTAAAAGTTGAGTCGCCAAAATTAAAATATGAAAACGATTCACCTACCGTGAATGTCACAGCGTTAGAGTAAATGTCACGGCTTCGTCTTAATTGCCAATCTTTATAAGTTCGTGAGTAATCTACATCAAAAATAAAACTCGCAGGTTTCTCTATGAGGTTGTGCTCATATTTATTTTTCAATGCTAAATTGAGGACAGTTGAATCGTTTGTGTAAACTTCAGGTGAGCTCTGATCGCTATGTTGAATGTAAGTAAGGCGAGCTTCTGGAGAAACAATATATCTTTTTTTAAAAGAGAAATCATTTTTGAGATAAGCTTCACTTTCAAAGATATAAGATTCTTTTCGTGATTGAGTAATATTATTTTCTTCGCTGACGTTTGAGATATTGTCATCGAACTTCATTTTTTGAAAAACGTATCCCGAAAGTCTTTTTGGATTTAATCTTCTTCCATTCGCCATTTGATCTGGATCTAAAGCAAACTCTTGCATCAATTCATTAAGTCTATTAGTAATATCATACGCAACAGGGGTGCTTAGATCTACTTTTTGCGCAGTTCTCATCATTGGGAGAATAAAGCGCTCAACACGTCTGGTAAGATCTTCAGGGGATGGAGATTTTTCACGGGCAATAGAAAGAAGAGTTTCTGCTAGTTGAAATTGTGCAATTTGCTTCATTTTCAAATCGGTTTCTTTTTCTTTCAAGACGAGAAGGTAATATTCGCGAGATATATCGAACTCCTCGAGGATTTGAGAAATGTGGGCGATGTAATAGAGTGAAGCCGGTTTGTTATAAGATATTTCTGCAGAAGTTTTAAAGGCCGTACGAGCTTTTTTTAATTCGTTGGCCGCATAAAGTGCCTGGCCATATTCATAATATAAATCTTTGCTTGTATTTTTTTCGTTAATGGCGTTTTCAAAAGCGGCGATGGCCTTATCGTATTCTTGCATGCGTGCGTAAGTCAGTCCGAGAAGGTATGAACGTGATTCAGAGTTATTTGTAGTATTTAATTTTTCCAGTATGGATGCAGCAGCTGGATAATTACCTTGTTTAAAGTTGATGTAGAACTCTTCAAGACCTGCACCATAAACAGGAGCGATCGATAATAGAGTACTGGTTATGAGTGCGCACAGATTTGCTTTTTGCTTAGCAATCATTTGTTACTTCCCTATAACAAAAAAGGCACCCAAAATGGGTGCCTCTAAATATGTCTTCTTGAAATTATTATAAAGGGAAACTAGTTAAGGTGCATTGAAAATAAATTTTACTTTTGATGTTGGATTGTTGGTCCCCAAATCCGTAGCGGTATTTCTGACCGTTTCGGTCTTCTTCAAGACTTCTGTTGCTAAATTCTGAAGTGTTGTTGGATTCATCATTGGTGGTGGGGGTAGTGGAGGTGCAATTGGTGAAGCCGCAAATTTAGTCGCAAAGTTCGCCATCTCCGGACGGGCATCGTAGATTTTTGGTAATTCAAGTTTTACAGTTGGAGCTGCTCCGAGACTTGCTGGTGCTCGGCCTTCTCCTTCACCCTTAGGAGCACCCTTTCCTTCACCTTTGGAATCTGCAGTAGAAGCTGTTTTTTCTTCACTCTTGATATCTTCTTTAGATTCCCCTTTGGACTCACTAGGTGCTTCAGATTTAGCATCAGACTTTTCATCCGATTTTCCATCTTCCTTTTCATTTTCCTTTTCTTCTTTTTTATTTTCTTCTTTTTTGCTTTCTTCCGAATTATCACTCTCAGAAACGGCCTGAGCTTTTTGGTAAGCTTCAGCATCTACCAGGACGAATTTTCCATCATGTCCTAATGCAAGACCTTCAGGTGCTTTATATTCACCAGTAACTTTATCAATTTTGCCGTAGGTTTCAGGCACTACGTAAGTGTTCGTGTTAGCATCGTAGACTGCATTTATTGGAGGTGGAATAATATTAACTGTATTCAAATCAATAATACTTCCAGCTGGCATTTTGTACTCACCAGTTTTGTCGTTAAAGTATCCATTAGGGTTTGAGGTATCAACTTCAATCGATTTTTTTGCAAGTTCAGTAGCTGCGATTGGAGAAATCTTTTTTAATTCAGCAGCAAGTTCTGGTGAAGCATTCGAAAAAGCAGCACCATCCGCTCCAGGAGGAATGGGGTTTTTGTACTGTTTTTTATCTTCGGCCGATCCTTCTTTAACACCTGTTTCATTTGCTTCGAGGGCCTGAATTTGTTTGAGTCCTAATTTCGTTGGGAGCATGGCCCTTGCGGCAACGTTTAAGTTAACTGCAGAAATTTGTCCGTGTTCAACGAGAACAGCTTTGTCAGAAGAAACTGTGCGCTCGAGAGCTGAGCGGTCAACGACAGGAGCATTTTTTTCAATACTCGCCATGGCGACTTTACCTTCATAGGTAATGAGAGATGTATTGTGGTTTTCTGGATTGAAGTTAACTTGGAAATCAGTTCCACGAATACCCATCGCGGCCGTCTTTGTTTTGATATAAAGTTTACTTTTACTCTTATCATCCATTTCCATGTAATCTTTTGTAACTTGTGATCTAATCTGTCCTTTTACAAGAGTGATAATCCCGGCTTCTTTTTTTGGAAAAGAGTTGATGACCATCTGAGAATTAGGGCCCAGAACCATTGTTGATTTATCGATGAAAAGTAATTTGGCAAAACTTTTTTCAGCTGTTTGAAGGACGGCACCTTCTGGAAGTGATTGATCGGCAGTAACGTCGATGACTTCTCCAGTTGTAAGTTTGGCCTTAACCAATCCTTTCATGAGAACGACCTTCGCAACTTTCTCGTTCGCAGAGGCCATTTGTACGCTCAAACTGGCGAGTAAGAATAAGGTAGAGGCAGCTTTTAAATTCATAAAAAAAGTCCTTTATAAAGGCCGTATTTCACTATCTCTTCGATAATTATACGAGAGTTCTTTAGAGGACTTTTATTGATTCTTAAAGGGCTGAATTTGTAGGAAAAAAACAGGGCCAAATTACGGCCTCATATAAAGGTGACCAAAATAGTTGGATGAGTTTGGCCAAAGCTTTGATTCTAGAAAAGGGTAATACCTAAGCGAACAATGAAATAGTGGCCTGAAAATTTACGTGAGTTTTTTTCACTCAATGTAATGACATCTGTGTTGTTTGTGGCATCGTTGACTGAAACTTTATAGGAATTCATGTAACTGTAGCCAATTTCCAAATATGTCGGATGGTCAGTTTTAAAGGGGGTGATTTCTTCTACCCCAATAAAAACATTCCCCCCATAGTTTTCAAAACTCACACGATTTTTGTTGTTGAATCCTGATCCTATTTTCACATCACTGAATACAAATGTTTGTAGCGACCAGTTTGGCCCGAATCCGAAGTAAGGAGTGGCCTTGTTAAAAAGGGCCCATGGTGAGTAATATTTAAAAGCAGGTCCTAAATTCACAACTCTAAAATGACCTGAACCTCTTATACTTCTTCCATCAGAAGAAAAGGTGAGATCTTCTATGCTCCCAAAATAAACATCAGAGCCAAAACCAAGTTCAATTTGCGTCCAACGATATCCAACAGAAGTTGTGAAACCATATCCAGGAGTTTTTGTTTCATCAAAATCATCATCACCATCGCCGTCTTCATCCAATTCTGAATTATCGATTAAACTTCCAGTTTTGAAGAAGACACTTAAAAAAGAAATTCCAGCTCTTAAAACAAGATTATTTTCTCTCGTATCATTGAGATGTGTGAGGTGTTGTTGATCTTGCGCTTGTAACGAAGTCGTGAAAAGCAGGAGACTGAAGAGGAGAATTAAATTTTTCATTTAAAAATTGACCTCAAATTTCAGCATGGCCCCCTTATCCTCAGGTTCCAGAGATGGGATGATCAGAGTTCTTCCCTCATAGAATGGAAATAGTGTGGCCGGATTTATGAGATGACCAACAATTTTTCCAAATGTTGTTCCGCTATTCAAGCAATACATTGATAGGTTTTCAATTCCTAAACCAATGACCGTTCCAAGAACAGGTGTTTGATAAAGATCTTGGACACTAGCTGGCTCAGTAAAAATTTCAACTGTAAATTCAAAGAGAGCAGAGGTCACGAATGTCATTCCAAAAGAAGATATGCGTGTGTACCCATTCGCTCGATAGAGGAGATAAAGTTGTGATCCTGTTAAGGGATGAACAAAAAAATTCCAGAAAGGTTCATCTTTATCAAAGACGACTTTTCCAAAATTTTTTTTATAATCGCGCCACCCACCAGCACCGTTAAAAACTTTTGGTTGAACGAGTGGATAAAAGACCCACGCTAATCCGTAGAGAGCTCCTACATTTTTCACATTATCAAGAGTGCTATGATCTGTTTCAATATATTTATACTCGTACAAACGAGCAGATTTTTTTGTGACAGGATCAATAATGAAATCTTCGTTGAGAATGTCATCATGGCCGCTGCTATTCGTTGCGAACACAACAGTGATGCTGAAAAAAAAGGCGATTCCAAAAGCGACAAACTTTAACATACGTGGTATTCAAACCATTAGTAATTGCGTTGATTAGTGCCCTCTTTATTAACATAAGCTGGCCCTATTTGAAACAACGAATAAGGAATTTACTATGCAAAACCTAGAGACTTTAAAGCAGCAATTTCACCAACATGTGAAAGGTCTTCAACAGGAGATTACTAAGGCACTTGAAGGTGCCGATCCTGCTCTTAAGCTCACTGAGGATGTATGGACGAGACTGGACGTTAAAGGTCAACCAGGTGGTGGAGGAATTACACGCGCATTCACTGGGGACGTGATCGAAAACGCTGGTGTCAATACATCTGAAGTTTATGGGGCCATTAATCCGGACTTTGCTAAACAACTAGGTGGGACGAATGATGAAATGTGGGCGGCAGGAATTTCACTCATAATTCATCCTAAAAATCCGCGTGTTCCTACAGTTCATGCAAACTTTCGTATGATCGCTGCTGGAGAAAAATTTTGGTTCGGGGGAGGAGCAGATCTTACTCCATTTTATCCCTATGAAGACGACTTTAAATATTTTCACAATGTTTGGAAAAAGGCTTGCGCTCCTTATGGACTTTACGACCAAATGAAAAAAGCGTGCGACGATTATTTCGTCAATGCTCACCGTAAACACGAATTAGGTGCAGAAATGCGCGGAATCGGAGGAATCTTTTTTGATCACTACAATACAGGTGACACAGAAAAAGATATGGCGATGGTTATAGACCTCTCAAAACATTTTATTCAGTCTTATTTCCCACTAGTAGAAAATAGAAAAAAAGAAATTTACACAACAGCAGATGAAGACTTTCAACTACACCGTCGCGGACGCTACATAGAATTCAATCTCCTTCATGATCGAGGAACGATGTTTGGCCTTAAAACAAATGGTCGAACGGACTCTATCCTCATTTCACTTCCGGCCCGTGCCAAATTTACTTATAAATATGCCCCGCCAAAAGGCTCTATTCATGACAAAATGATGGAAAATTATTTTCCTAAAAATTGGGCATAAACTTTTCAATGACAAAAAAACAAATTTTTCTCCTCAATATTGGGCTCCTACTTTTTTCAACTGGGATTTGGGGTTACGGCTTCATTGCCACTCGCTGGACGCTTGAAGGACTCGATCCCTACTGGTCGAACTCACTTCGATTTGGATTAGCAGGACTTCTCAGCCTTCCCATTCTTTTGGCGAAAAAATCTTTCACGAGAAAAAATCATATTCTCAAACAATCTTTTATTAGTTCTCTTTTTCTTTTAGGCATTCTTCTTTTTCAAACAATTGGTCTCTCTCTCACCACAGTGGCCAAGAGTGGATTCATCACAACTTTGTACGCGCTTTGGATTCACGTTACTACGATGATTGTATTTGTAAAAAAGTATCGCACCAGTTTTTGGTTTCTCATATTGTTGGCCATGATTGGGATGGCCCTTATGTGTAATCTCGAAGTCAAAGATCTCAACCAAGGAGATCTGTTCACACTTATTTGTTCACTGAATGCTGCATTTCACATTATTTACATTGGTCGGGTGGCCAATCATATTTCGTCTCCGCTCGAATTTAATTTTCTGCAAAACTTTTTCGTAGGCGTTCTTTCCCTTCCGATAGCACTCATTTTCTCTGGACCTCTGGATATGAGCATTCCTCTTGCTCATCCTTCAGTGATTAAAGGCCTACTTTATTTGAGTGTCATCTCTAGTATGATTTCTTTTACCGTTCAAGTCGTTGCTCAAAAGAAAATTCCCGATCACATTGCGGGCCTCGTCTTCTTGATGGAATCACCGTTTGCTGCCGTCTTTGGCTACACTGTTTTAGGAGAGTCGCTTTCATTCATGAATCTGCTTGGAGCTGGATTTATTTTGATTGCGGTTTTTTTGGTGCCGGTTTTAGGGAGAGAGGTTACTGCTGCTCAGGTGCAGGCCAGGGTGAAGTGAAAAAAGGCGTCCGAGGGACGCCTTTTGAGATTAGTCACTAGATCGAACTCATTGAAGCAAGACTAGTGTTTAATGTAATGGGAGAAGTAATGAGGCTCCACTGAGCCTCATTACGATCTAGTTATATTTCTTGTAAACGTTCATAAGTTGCGATTTAATCGCACCCTTCATATCCAACATAAGAAGGATACCAGAGTTCTCACCATTTTGATCTTTACCAACAACTGAAATTGTTCCAGCACGTTTTTGGTTAACATAATATCTGAAAGAAGCGATCGCTCCATCAACACCTAGTTCAGCAGGAATGAAAATACCAAAGTTTTCTTTACCAAGGTAGAAAGACATGTTGTGAAATTTTTCAATTGAGAAAGCAACAGCTGGTAGTGATCCACTTGCTACACCAGGAAGGTTACGTCCACCTGGAAGTTTTTGTGGCTCTTGAGCTTCAAGTCCACCTTCCATAATATCTTTTAGAGAAACTGAAATACTCATAAGAGTTCCATTTGATTGAAGATCAGGAGAAATTTCTAGGTATGAGTACTTATACTTTGGAATGTTGAAACGAAGTCCACCATCAAGTTGAACATTTTCGAATACGAGAGAGATCAACATATTGTCTTGAAGTAGACTAACAGTTGGCCCTTTTACTCCAGCGATTTCAATGTTTGATGTGTCGTTTTGTCCACAAGAAGTGGCGAAGAAAAGTGATGAAGCAGCAGCGATAGTTAGGAAAGTTTTTTTCCAATTGAACATAGATGTCTCCTTGTGACGAATGTCTTTAAGTAACTTGGACATGTTTTTTGGATACATCGGTTTCGAAATATAAAAATGTTAGGAACTATTATTGTCTGCAAATATTTTTTTGGTCCGTTTGCAGGGTTCTTAAATAGTTAAGCAACATAGCTGAGCATTGCACTCGGATAAAAAAGTCCCTCTGCTAATTAAAGACGATTTTCTTCTGAGAATTTTTTAGTGAGGAGTGTAAGTATTTCTTCATCAGTAAGTTCCGGATGACGGGCCTTCTGCTCGGAAATGAGTGATTCGATTTTAGAAATGATGACTAACAGAGGGTGACAGTTTTGAACGATCATAATGATCCTCCTGTTTTCATCTTAATACATTAGTTTGATATGTCAAACTAATTTTTATCAATAGGGAAGGGAAGATAAATTATGAACTGGGTATGCTTGCTTTTTGGGTTATAAAAAAACTCACCAGAATGATTTTTAATGATTCCATGGCTAATGCTTAAACCTAAACCGGTCCCTTTCCCTATATGCTTTGTCGTAAAAAAAGGTTCCATCATTTTATCAGCAATTGCATCACTAATCCCTTCACCACTATCTGTGACAGTTATTCTTGTTTTATCTCCAAGGGTTTCAAAGCTTATTTCGATCCATTTTGTTGGTAGAATTGAAACGGCGTCGATTGAATTATTAATGAGGTTTATAAGTACCTGTCCCATTTCCGTAAAATTACCAAACATGCGAGCACCAGGTTCGAAAAAAAATTTTAAATCTATGCCAAGATCTTTAGAACGATTACGACACAAGCTGCTTATGTCAGTAACTAATTCCTCTATTAGAAAATAGGAAGATGATTCTTTTGATCCATCTTTAGAGAAAGATTTTAAGCTTCTTACAATGTTTGCGATCCGACGGCATGTATTATTTATCGTTTTAACCCGATAAAATAAATCTAAAGAGTTTTGCTTTTTCAATTTTAATTCTAAGTAATTCGAATTTAATTGGATGATCGTAAGGGGATTGTTGATTTCATGTGCTATACCTCCGGCCATTTCACCTAATAAGGCGAGCCGACTGGCCTGAAAACTTTTACGCTGCTCGAGATCTCGTTCTTGAGTTCGTTTTTCGACTAGCTCTTCCAATCTAAAATTTTGCTCTTGCAATTTTTTATCTCGAAGCTTTATGGCCTTTATTGTTTCGTTAAAAGAATTTGTCACCACATTAAGTTCCCCAAAATAATGATCTTTGAAGTTGATATTATAATTTCCCAGTCCAACTAATCGGGCATCACTTGCGATCTCATAAAGAGGATTTACAATTAGCTTTCTTAAAAAATGAATCATTAGTCCTGCTAAAACAAAACCCATAATTATAGCAATTAAAAAAACTATTTTTCCTAGAGATTTAAACTCCTGAGCAAATCTTTCGGTGGAAAAAAAGATTTCGATAGTTCCTAGAATTGTTCCTTTATGTGTTAGAGAGGTTTGAAGTGAATCTAATTTTTTTCTCTGAACTAAGTGATCAATATTTTGATTTTTGAAAGCTTTACTTGTTTCTATATAAGTATGCCTACCGTCTTTCGTGGTGACTTTTATTGAGACGACTGTTGCGATCTGTTCATTGATGAGTGAATTTAAAATTTCATGAATGTACTGCTCATCATAATTCCATAGGGGTAAGACGATGGCCTGTCTGGCAGCAATCATGATCTGCAATTTTTCGTTTTTTATTTGTTTTTGAAGTAGATCTTCGACAAGTCCGTATGTGGACAATGTTATGATTGCTATACAAATCAAAGTTGAAGAGAACGTAGTTATTGCTGTTAAGGTGGATAATCTTTTCATACGTTAGTGAGAGATTCTCCCAGATGAAATTGCTTAAGATTTAGTAATCATCGGTACTGTTTATTTCTTACTGTTTTACGTTCCAGATCGAAAAATAAGCACGTTTAAAATCACTATCTTGAGAAAAATTCTTCTCTGAGTTGAGGGATGTAACCGTCAATAGCAGAGGCTTAGAAACATATCCACTGTGTTTCTGGCCGGCAAGAGCTCTGTTGATTTCGTCTGCAATTTGAAATCCTTGCAGATCTAATGGTTCACCTATCGTTGCAACTTGTTGCGAATGTCCTGATCGTATTCGTCTTATTGCTTTCTCGGAACCATCACCTGCAGAAACAAGAACAATATCAGAACGTTTACCAAATATAAGAGGGTAATGAATGGTATCAAAGTAAATGTCATTAATGGCCAAGCTGTGAGTCCAAGAATTTTTATATGCTGAAAGAAGTTTTGGAATAACCTGGGGAATTTCCTTCGCGGCCTTTGAAATAGAGATATCCTCAACTGATAAAACTTTGCATCCTCTATGACCTTTGCATTGAGCAATAGTTTCCACCATGGTTTTGACTTTAAGATTAGCAATAGGATGTTGACCGTCATTAAAAATGACGACACCTAACTTTTTTTTAAATTTTTTTGCGTCATGAATGACATATTCTGCGGCCAATTTTGCAACCATTGTTGCGTCAGTTGTCACATTTGTAAAAAGTTCTTTCGTTGGTCCTGGATACATATCCGCATGCCAACCAACTAACGCGATATTTTTTGCTTTAGCGCTTGCGACGATTTTTGGAAATCGTTTAGCGGGAAAGCCTCCAAAGACGATTGCGTCTACTCCTTGCTTGATTGCCTTGGATAGAAACTCCTCTTGTGTACTCTCATTTCCTTTTCCATTTTCAAGTTGTAATTGCCAACTTAATTTATGGGCAGCAACTTCAAGACTGCGATAAACGGTGATAACTGAACCATTTTGAAAATCTGAAGCTATGAAAGCTATTTTTTTTCCTGACTGGGCCTTTGGACCGCTAACAGGACCATCCCATGCTAGAGTGAAATTTATGCGTAGAGCGAGAAACACACATAGAAGAATCCTGCAAAATAAAAAAAAAAAAAA
>CAMLRB010000037.1 GCA_946482295.1 uncultured Bacteriovorax sp.
GAATACTAAGCGTCAAAAGGGCTGATTTCATAAAAACCTCGGTTAAAATCGTCTGTTATGAGCTAACAACTAGCATTTTCAGGAATTTTTTCAACCAACCTTGTAAAAAGTGTACGCTTAGGGCTTTAACTCTCGGAATTTTGTGGCTAAAATTAGCTGGTCTAATTTCTCCATTATCCATGCGCACCCTTAGCTCAGCTGGATAGAGTAGCTGGCTTCGAACCAGTTGGTCGGGGGTTCGAATCCCTCAGAGTGCGCCATTTAAAAAACCTTTTTATTTCAATTGCTTTCAAGACGACCCAAAGAGATGGTTCGAACTATCATGTAAAAAACACTCTTAGAGTTTTGTTTTTATACTAATCAATGTAAATACTTCCTAATTAGTTCCATTGGGAGTTTTATGAAGGCGTCGATTTTTTTGATTTTATTTTTTACACTAAATACTTCGTTTGCGAGTGAACAACGGATACCTGATTTATATTTTTCTTATAGTTGGCTGTACGACAGTGTTGTTTGTGAGCAAACTCCTCCAAAAACAGAATGGATAGCAGAATTAAAAGCAAAGTTGCCACACTTAGATGACGTCTGGACAAAAAGAGGTCCTGAATTATTCCAAGTTCTGTTTGATCAAACAGGTGTTGGCTTTAGTCGTAAAGAAATGGATGCAACGTTATCACTTTGCCCTGGAAAAGCGTCATATAGTTCTCCGCTAGTACTTAACGTCACTAGATTCTTAGACAGTTTCATGAGTCCGAATCCGAGTTTAAATGATGATCTTTTTTCTGATCTCGTTTTCCATGAACTCACTCATTCATGGGTGGTTGAAAATCTTAAAGCTTCTGAGCTTAGATTTAAATATAAAGATGAAGCTCCAGTTGTAAAAAATCACTTGCACTTAATGGCTATTCAAAATTTTGTCTATATGAAGCTTGGACGTCCAGACTTAGTAGAAATGATTGATAGGCAATATAAAAGAATTGGCGGAGCCTATGCTCACTCTTGGGAAATTGTACAACTTGAGGGCTTTGAAGCATTTATAAAAGAATTACCTATAAAGTAGTAATTCAAAAATCAGTAAGATAGGCAAGAAGTTCGAAAGTCATCCACTTGGGTGCGCCATTCTTAACTTATACCCACGTTCAACCAATCCATTCGAGTCTTTGGCCCTAACTATAATAATTACAGTTTATTTATAGTCCAATGGAATCCTTTGATTTCAATTGTTAATAGATGCCAAAGCATTATATGAGGACGTCATATGAAGATATTTTTATTGGGATGTGTATTCTTTGCTAACGCTTATGCTGGTGAAGTCATCAATATGCCTTCACCAGAATTACAAAAAATTATTTTTAAAGCAATTCGCAGTGAAATGATTCGTCTAGATGGAGAAGGATTGATTGCAAGAAAAGCGCGTCCACTAAATTTTCTTCAAACGACTGACAATCTTTTAAATGAATCAATTCAAGAAAAAAGCGTACAAGATTTTTATTCATTATTTAAGCGATTGGATGGGGCATATACCAATCTCCATTCGAAGCTAGTTTTTAATCCTGAGTTAGAACAATCTGTTAATATGCCGTTGTATAAAGTAACTAAAATCGGCTCAATTGCAGAGGTCGTTCCAGGACTAGAGACTAAACTCTTCGTAAACTACATTGAAGATGGAGATTTAAAAAATCTTATTGAAGAAGGCGATGAAATTGTCGCAATCAATGGTCGTTCAATAAAATCTTGGCTTGATGAGAATTTTCTTTTTTGTAAATTACCACTCAGAGGTCAGTGTGATAACAACTTAGAAGTAAATTTACTGTCGTTAAATTTAAGTTGGAAGGGAACAAAGCTAATCTATTCGGTAAAGCATCTTGATAAGATCGTTGAAATTGAAGTGAAGTTTTACGATCCCGAATCCAATACTGCAAGAGTTGATAGAAAACTATGCGATTATAGGGCCGATAAAAAATATCCTAATTTTAAATTAGTCTATAAAGGTCAATATAATTGTCTTTTTGAAAACATCGATAATCCATCTATTGCACTTATGCGAATTTCGTCTTTTCAATATAAGCGCAATGCTGATCCTGCAAATCGATTTAGATCGGTAGACGAAGAAGTGGATGCCTTTTATCCATTTTGGAAAGAGAACTCTGGAAAATACAAGGAATTAATCATCGATCTATTAAACAATGGTGGTGGGAATGCACCAATTCCTTATTATAAAATATTAGTGCACGGATTATTTCAAGAGCAGTATGTTGAATTTAAAAAGACTAAAGAGTTTGAAGATGCGAGGCTTCGCTCAGCTATGCTTTGGGATAATACGGCCCAAGAATTATCCTACCAAAAATTATTAAGCTCAGGTGAATGGAGTAAATTAGCTTACGGGAGCTTCACTAAAGCGATCCCTATGTTTTGTGCTGATGATAATAAGCCATGTGAGGAAACATTTTTTGAGTCTTACGAACATAACTTTAGAGGAAGTGTTCGTCTAATGGTTAATGAATGGTGTGTTTCTTCTTGTGATGGTTTTGTGTGGGCAATGAATAACCTTCTTAAGGCTAAGCTATATGGCCAACCACAAGCTGCTGATTCTGCCTATGCCCGTTTGCGCATTGATGCGATCTGGGATGTGAATGAAAAAAATGGATTTAAAGTTGTCATTAATCCAGAAAGAGGCGAGTTCGATCCCAATTTCATCATTGGGCAAACAATAGCAGTTTCTCGAGCAACCGATGCCCAAGGTAAAATTTTTAATGGGAACCCATTGCCTTTAGAAAAAATGATTCCTTATCGTTTTAACGAATACCATCCCAAAGAAGTTCTTAAAGCTGTTTTGGAAGATTTGAGGTAAAATGTTGTTTTGAGAATTTGGGAATTATAAAGCCATCGAGTTTAACCGATGGCCGTTTATTATCTCTTTGTTTTTAATTTGTTCCTAAGAGAAGAAAACTAGAGGTTAAAATATTTAACCAATTCGATGACATTTGGTAAATTCCCTATTCTATAATCCAAGGATCTTAACCCTTGATTAGTTCCTGTCGCTCTTAAAGCATCTCTCATTTTTAAAGGATTAATAACAATGCCATTGTTTTTTGCAATAGAACTTACCAAAGCTATAGCACCGGCTACAATTGGTGTTGCGCTAGATGTTCCATTAAATCGATCTGTCGTTTCTAGATCTAGAATATTGTCATAGTATCCATATCCAAGAGTAAAAACATTTCTCCCATAGCCTTGAGCATCTACCCTAGAACCATAATTGGAAAAAGATAATCGCTCCTTCGTTTCGGGGTCTCCAGCACCAACAACGACACATCCCGAATCTCTATATTTTAAATTGAAGGCATTATTATAAATAGAATCATCTAAGTTGGAACCTCCATTACCAGCTGCTTCCACACAATGAATTCCTCTGGTTGTAATTTTTTTTAATTCATAAAATATTTTATTCCAATATTCTACTAAAATATATTCACCATTATTGGGCCCTGCCATTTCCTGCTCAATAACTAAAACATCACCGGCCTCTAGGTGCTTAGATGATTCTCGAATTGCATTTACTATTGAGGTGATATATTCTTCATCAACCTCATCTTTCATTCCAGCATCAAAACCATAAAACCCCAGCTTTGCCTTATAAGCAATTCCAGTGATACCAAAATTATTTTCCAGTGCTCCTAAAATACCTAATACCGCTGTAGCGTGATTAGTATCCAAATGACTATTGTATCCTATGTAAAATAGATTAAGGTCTTTATGTTTGTCGTTATAGCCAACTTCAATATCTATAATTTTAACGTTTTCACCCTTTCCGCCAGGAATTTTCCATGCTTCCATTGCACCAATTCCTATTGGTGCATTTTCAAGGTAAGATTGCCGTTTATTATAATTAATATATCGTCCAACAGAAGCTTCGCTCGAAGAAATATTCTTACAAATGCCCAAAGCAAAGAAGAGTACAACTGTGAATATCTTCGTTCTGATCCTCATCATAATTTATTTTTTTTAGAATCACCGGGAAGTGGAATTGGAGTACTTTTGCCGTTGACTAAATTAAGAATAAATTCACTCGATTTATTCAGTGATTGCCAGATAATTATTTCTCCTTGAGAATTTTTAACAAATATTTCCGCTTGATCATTATTTTTTGAAAAATATAGGGATATTGAAGTATTTGAATTTAATCCCAAATGCATTCCACAAGTTTTTTTTGTTGCTAGTGCAATTAATCTTTCAGCAACTAACTGAAATTTTGTTTGTTCAAGCTGAAGATCAATATTGGGATATGCCACATAACCTTCTTTATTAGCATCTGGATGGCCCGGCTTATAAACTAACAGCGGTGATGCTTTAGTGTTAATTATTTGGCAAGTGCCGTTTGTGCATTTAACCTCTTTAGGGACATAGGTACCACCTTCAATAGTTCTCGTTGCATCGTGGTTGGCAATATTTAATCCAATTGCATTAAGGCGTATTTTCAAAGTTGAAATCAAGCTACAAACTGCCATTTTTTCTTTTTTTTTTGACTTAATAATTGTGGATCGTAGGCAACTTTTTTCTGACTCGGAGTTGCGATAAGTGCATTTTCACTTGCATCTTCTCCGGAAATCACAAGCGTCGAAAAAATCTGTAGCAATATAGTTAATAAAACTTTATACATATGAACTCCAATTTATTTAACTTAGAATTTGAGAAGTTCCACCTCAAGGACAACCTCTAATTTGCTAAACTATAAAGAATTTAAAGCTAGGTGGCTCAAATTTTACTTTGATCCATTTTATAATTCTATTGATTTGATTTACTATTTGCAGTTAACTTCTATAGAAGTATTGCCAAAACCATTAGTTGTCTTAGTAGTAAATGGTAATTTACGTTTATCCACAAAGCTGTTCATGATTGTTGAATATGTAATAGCGATATTATTAGCACCAATTTTATTCACCTTAACAAACACCTTATTCCAAGAATCATAAACACAAGACATCGCTTGAGCTTCACCATTATCAAGGTTAAATTCACTCCCGACTGTAGAGTTTGAAGATTTAGTTTTACAAGTAATTGTACATTTTGTTTGAACAGAATCATTGCCTGTCTGCTTCACTGCAAGTTTTAATACAGTTGATTTCTCTAAGAAACTTGTAATTTGAGAGGATACACTATAGTCAGATGCAGCCCCTTCATTATTTTCTACATTAACAAGACCTGCAAATTCATGATGAATTATTCTGTATTGATCAGATTCAGTCATTCCTTCAAATCTGGAAATATTACAAAGGATATGAGGTTTTGAATCTTTGTTAGATATAAATCCTCTACATGTTTTAGGTCCACCATCCACACTTACCTTTAATTCTATGTCGCTTGAATCATCCTTTTGTATAAAACCAATGACTACTTTTTGGGGTTGCAAGATTTCGATCATCTTAGATTCATATTCGCCATATGAGAGTTCGCTAGGAAGTTTTAAACTTTTCGCACCATCATTTTTTATCCACTGTAAAATATCAGAACGTATCTCATTAACTCTAATTTCTGAAGCGTCTCCACCACCACCTGATTCAGTTCCCATTTTGGCGAATGCTGGAAATGAAGAAAGGATTACAGCTGAAAAGCTTAGTACTAATAATTTTTTTGAAAACATAATTACTCCAAAATGTTATGTGCATATTAGCACGTTAGTTCGTTGGATTGAGAGTAGTGTAAATCAAGATTTCGCAGTAGGTTGATTTAATTAAATAGTATGCTAAAATTTAATAAATCTATTAACTTGGCAAGACTATCTTCCCGATAACATTGGCAACTTCTCGAGTTTAGCTGAATCGATTAAAGATTGTACGAGTATGTAAAGTTTACAAAAAGCGAGCGAGTTTATGAAAAAAAACATTTTTGATTATGTAAATTACAAGGACTATATCAAGGAGAAAATCGCGGATTCTCCATCTAAAGGTCGAGGAATAAAATTAAAAATTTCAGAATTTTTAAATTGTCAGACGGCCTTCGTATCCCAAGTTTTAAATGGAGATCCTAATTTTAGTCTAGAGCAAGCAGTGAAGCTGAATAAATATTTTGAGCACACCAGAGAAGAGGCCCGTTATTTTTTACTGCTCTTACAATTGTTGCGTGCTGGCAGCAGTGAACTGCAAGATTTCTTTAAGCTTGAAATGAAAGAAATATTAGACAAAAGGAGTGATTTAAAAAATCGTTTGGATATAAAAAATTCTCTAAAAAAAATTGACCAGCAAATTTATTACTCAAACTGGTTATATGCTTGCATTCATATGATGGTGGCAATTCCCGAATTTCAAACATTGCAAGCGATCTCACGCCATTTAAATTTGCCCCGTGAAAAGGTACTAGAGATCATGACGTTCTTAGAAAATACAGGGCTCATTCAGAAAAAAGGAGCGCATTACGAAATAGGTGTAACCAAAATCCATCTTTCAAAAGATTCACCTCAAATTCAAAGACATCATACCAACTGGAGAATGCAGGCTATTCGCTCGATAGATATTAATGATTCTGCCGATCTTCATTATTCAACCATTGTTTCGATGTCTAAAGTCGATACTCCAAAAGTAAAAGAAATTTTAATTAAAGCCATTGAAGAATGTCGCGAAGTTATTCGTGATTCCAAAGAAGAAAAAATTCAGAGTATCTGTATAGATTTTTTCGGTATTTAGTTGTTTCTATGAGTAAGGTTTTAAATTTGCCTTTCGATTATCTAGTCTTCGAGATTTAATTCATTTTGTAACAGGATTGAAGACCTCTTGTTGCGTTATTTAAACCTATATTGGGTTTAATTTTTAGAACCTATTGACTTTAATAAATTTGAATCTAATCCTTCCTTTAAGTCTCGACTGGCGGTAGCACTTGAGATCGATTTAAACAGTTCCATATATTCTTTTCGCGAAAAAAGATTATTGCCAAAAAAATCGCACGTTTTATTAAATCGGTCTACAGAAGTAGTTATAATGCCGATAATAAGATTTTTGATTTTTTTTAATTAAGTTCTCAAAAGGCCAAAAAGATTTAGAAATTGCGAAAGATTTAGAAATCATAAAAAAGAACAAAGAACACGAGAATTAAATACTTCAATCTTTCTCAATCTTTAACAAGAATGCTGTTTTTAAGAGTTTTAACAAGCAAGCGCTTGCTCTTTGTTAAAGCATCGATCTCATTTTCAAGTCTTTCGACCTCACCCTCGAACAGATTTTTTAAATCAATACACATGAGAATTTTTGTTTCTTGAATCGTACAAGGGACAATGTATTTGATCTTTTTTAGACTAAGCCTCGCTTTCAACAGCCATTGAATCTGTTTTACGACTTCAGCTTGGGATTTTGAATATTTTCGATAACCATTGGAAGCTCTTGAGGGAGCAATGAGGCCTAGTTTTTCATAATGACGAAGGCTTCTCGGAGAACTTCCGCAATATTTAGCAAATTCTGTAATGTTCATGTATTTATTCTATTGACCTTAACACTAGTGTCAAGGTGTAGAATGAAGTCAAACAAAAAAGAGGTTAAAGATGATAAAGGGAAGTTGTTGTTGTGGAAAAATAAAATTTCAACTGAATGAAAAACCGCAAATGATGGGCACATGTCATTGTTCTCGTTGCAGAAAAGCGGGAGCGAGTACAATCGTTTTCGTTAATCGAGAAAGTTTAGAATGGATAGAAGGAAAAGAATTAGTTTCAACCTACACGCCAGGAGCGCCTTTTAAATATAATAGAAACTTTTGTTCGAACTGCGGTACTTCGCTCGGAGAAATTCTATCAACAGAAGATAGTTTTCCGATCGCAGCGAATTGTTTCGATGATGATCCAATCGTGAGAAATCAATTTCACGAGTTTTTGGAAAGTAGGCCGGTGTGGTACGATAGTCTTACTCGGTGATTCTGTTCAAACAATTCCAATTCATCTTAATTTGATTACCCAAAAGAGAGAAATTGTGAGTAAGTTCCAGGCAAATGGCGCGATTGAGATATTTATGCTCACGCATTTTGGAATAGCAAAACCACATCATGTCGTCTGCATTTTCCGGGTCTGGGTTGCGGCTTTTAGCTAAAATACATGCTGAAGGATCAAGTTCCATTGGGTTTTCCGTCAAGCATCCCCAGTCATAAGTTTCCTGGTTCATCAAACATTCATAAGCTCGCGACCAACTCTTTTTTTCTGGATACTTTCCACCACAAGAATTTAAGTATGTACCATATGAGCTCAAGTTAATTTTAGTGTACTCAGTGCTGTTAAATTTATCTAAAAGATTGAGTTCCTGGTGTGATCTTAAAAGTGAGCAAAGTTGATCAGCACCGATGTAATCTATATTTTTAGCAAGAATTCCTGAAGCAACCTGTTTGATTGAGTCTTCATAAATATAATAATTAATCAAATTGTGAAGTTTTAGAAAATCCAGAATCTTAAGTTGTATTTCAGTTAATCCTCTGGCCGCTTGATATATTGCGGTCATTTTAACCTTTGTATTTTGAGCAAGAACTGAGTTTTCTTTCAGGATTGTTGAAAGTTGTGAATGACCTTTATACTTGATTAATAAATCATAATATCTCGAGATATTTTCCCCACTTAAAATTGTAATCCATGCACTTCTGGATAATTCATCATTAGGAGAAATCGCATTGCTTCGGATAGTGTCCATATTTTTGTTTTCAGGCTTTATCGCACGAAGATTGCTGCCTTTGAAAGCGCTTAGAACTGCATTTCTCGAGATACCAGTTGTGTTTTTTTCAGCTTTCGAAGTGAGTTCAAAGGCCTTCTTTAGTTTAGGAGCGGCCTGAGCACCTAGTGGACCGGTGCTATCAAATCCTACGACAAGTTCTGCTTTATTAAAAACGGTGGTCATGATTTCAGACATACTTTGACCAAAGTTTAGGTAGCGAGAAGCTGCAACTTCTTCGGCAAGACCCAGCGGAAATCCATCACTGGTTAGAACTCTTAAATAGTCATTCACACTTCTGTGGTCGGGGAGCTTTGAAGCAAGAGTATTACATCCCATGAGAAAAACAGATTTGGGTTTATCCAGTATTGACGGGCAAAGCGATTTATCTTTGGCATCAATTAATTCACTAAGCGAGAGAGTGGCAGAGCTTTGTTCGCCGAAAAAAATTCCGCCAAAATGGCCCGAAACAACCACGATATCGCAAGATTTTACACTGGCACACGCTTTGGAAAACCACTTAGGGTCTTTATTTTGAGGAACGAGCTCAACAAGTTCATAACCCATAGGGGAGAGTTGTTGCTTAAAAACCTCTTTTTCGTCTGAGGAATTAAAGGTTATTGCACAGAGAGTTTTCGCCTGGAGAGATTGGACAGCAAACGTCATTAGAAGCGTCATTAAAAAGATTATTTTCATAGGTTCTTACTATATCTTTTTTTGGAGATTCAGGGGGAAGAGGTGTAGATTTTACATAAAAAAGTGAGAGGCCCGATTGCTCGGGCCTGTAATTTTATCTGATTCCTTTTGCCGTAATTTTACAGTCATAAGTATTAACTTGTTCAAAGAGCATGATCACTTCACAACGACCATCACATCTAGCGTTTACTTCTTTTTTAGATGAAGCGATTGCTTCAAGGACTTCATTAGTCGTAGCTGTTTCACGGCAAATGAAAGCTGCGTTCTTTACTGTTCGTGAGGCAAGCACGAATTCATCGGCGTCTAATTTGCGAAGAGCTGAATCAATCAAAGCTCTTGCTTGTAAAAGTTCCATTTTCGCTTCATAAGTTCCTGCAAATGATGCTGTTGAACAAAGAACTAATAGACCCATAATAATTTTTTTCATAAAGGCTCCTCTAGATAGTTATGTGTAAACAGATGTTAGCCCAAATTAGAAATTTATTGAGGGACCTTGAAGGTATTACATGTGGCCGTCAAAAAAGTTGACAATTACGACAGTTTTGATCGGATAACGGTCTTATTTGTAAGTTAGATTATAGTCGCTTACACTTTTAAGAATGAAGTTCTTTTTCCTCTGTATTCTTATCATGTTCACAACAAGTTCAATGGCAACTGTTGTTTGTGAACGGACGCCGGCAGTTAGAAGCGCTCTAGAAAAAGCGCTGAAAAAATCCTGTCATAAGATTAATCCTTCACTCTTAAAAAAATACTCTGAGTCTCTCGACCTCTCAAATCTTGACCTAGAAAACTTTAAGGAGGGCGACTTCGACGGCCTCGAATCCCTTTCCGAGTTGAACCTCTCTTCAAATTTATTATCCACATTATCAGCAGGTCTTTTCAGTGATCTCAAGTCGCTAACGACGTTGAATTTAGATGACAACCAATTGAGTATTTTGAGTGCAGACGATTTCAGAGATCTGCCCCAATTAAAAGTTCTGAGTTTGAATTCGAACAGTTTGAATTTAAATTCGGCAGAGATCTTTTCCCCCCTGACAAAACTTCAAGTTTTGAACTTGAGTATGAATCAAATTGAAAACATGCCTCTTGGAGTTTTTGATTCATTGCCATCTTTGATTGTTTTAAATCTGAGTGCAAATAGAATCTCATATCTGCCCGATTCATTGTTTTCAAAGTTGAATCAACTGATAGAACTTAATTTAAGCAATAATCTGTTGTTTTCAATTGAGGCAGATATATTTTCAAATCAAAAGAATCTTCAAAAACTTTCATTGCAGAGAAATGCCTTAGGTCATTTACCTGATAAGATTTTTGTTAATCAAAAAGCTCTTAAAGTTCTCGATTTGAGTTTTAATCAACTTTCCTCATTGCCTGCAGATATGCTTAAAGGGATGACTCAATTGCAAGAATTAGATTTGAGCATTAATCAATTGTTTGCTGTCGATGATAATCTTCTGACTGGTTTGACTGCATTGAGACGAATTTCTTTTTTTAATAACTATCTCAGTACATTTTCAGAAAACTTTTTTCTGGGCCTAAATCAACTACAGGAAGTTGATTTACGTTATAATCAAATTAGCTCAATACCGCCCAAACTTTTCCAAGCTGGGCGATTTTCAAAAAATGCTCTTGTGTACTTCAAAGGTAATGTTTTTTCAAACCGCACTAAAAAGATGCTGATTGAACAGTTGGGATCAAACGCCAAATTTGAATAACTATTCCGGCCTATGGCAAACAGCTTCGATGTTGTGTCCATCTGGATCGAGAACGAAAGCACCGTAGTAGTTCGGATGATAGTGAGGGCGGAGTCCAGGAGCACCGTTATCGCGTCCGCCAGCTTCTAGTGCCGCTTTGTAAAAATCGTCAACTTGCTTGCGAGATTCAACTCGGAAAGCAATGTGGTTGGCCGGATTGTTTGGAGTTCCTTCGGTAATCCAGAAATCTGGTTTCTGGGCTTCACCAAAACCCATGACTGCTTTTCCACCAGTGTATTCAGGGGGAACTGTATAGATTAATTGATAACCGATTGGATCAAGCGCTTTTTCATAAAAAGATTTGCTCTTCGTTGGATTTGAAATGTTAATGCCAATGTGATCGATCATATGTGTTCCTCTTTTAAAAAAATTTCCAAGCAAGAATTCGACTCTTCTTTTGTCCTTGTTGCATGTCCAGTGTACGAATACTTTTAATCCCACACCTTTTGAGTTCATCTAGTAAAAAGGGCATGCTTTCATAACGAGAAACAAGTGTTGTAAACCAATCAACATTCTTTTTATAGTTCACACTTTCTTGAATCATTTTCGTGATGAAACCAACTTCCCCGCCTTCACACCAAAGTTCTTTGGAAGATCCGCCGAAATTAAGATTTCCTTTTTTTACTCCGAGGTTGCGATTTTTTCTGTTGGCCTGAAAAGCAGCGTCTTCTGCTGAACCATGAAATGGAGGGTTACAAACAGTGAAATGGAAAAAATCATCTGGTTGAATGATTCCTTCGAAAATATGATTTTCATTTTTTTGCAAACGAAGTGTGATGTCGTTATTTAATTTATTTTGGTCGATAATGGATTGAGCATTGGCGAGTGCTTTTTCATCAATGTCCGTACCTACAGCTTTCCAGCCATATTCAGCGTGAGCGATGAGGGGATAAATGCAATTTGCCCCAACTCCAACATCCAACATGGTGAGGGTGTTTTTGCTGTTTGTGAGTTCTGATATATGATGAATGTAATCTGCACGGCCCGGAATCGGCGGGCAGAGATATCCTTCCGGAATCAACCAGTGATCAATCTTGTAGTAGGTCTTCAAAAGTGCAGCATTCAATGCAACGACGGCTTTGGAATTGGAAAAATCAATCGATTCTTCGCCATCGGGTTTTTTAACTACAAACGATTTGAGGGACGGATATTTAGTGACTAATAAGGAGAAGTCATAACCGTTTTTATGTTTATTACTTGGATGAAGGCCTGCTTTTTTATTCATAGTTAGACAATAGCAAACTTATTAGCAAAAATAATCTTAAATCGCCGTCTAGTTTACCATTGAGGTTCTGATATGCATTCATTTGATTATGTGAAAATCAATACATTGATCCAAGACTTCGTCACAAAGAGAGAGTGGGATCAGTTTCACTCACCAAAAAATCTCAGTATGGCCTTAAGTGTTGAGGCCTCAGAGTTGGTGGAAGTTTTTCAATGGATGAGAGAAGAAGATTCAAGAAGCTTAAATGAAAGCAAAATGAAGCATGTTGAGCAGGAGTTGGCGGACATAACTTATTATGTGATGTTGATGGCCTCAAAACTTAACGTCAATCTCGAAAAGGCCATGATTGAAAAGATGGCCATTAATGAGTCAAAGTACCCTGCGAGTAAATCGCAGGGCAATTCTAAAAAGTATGATGAATATTAAGCCGCGACTTCTATTTTACCGCGGTGAAGTTTGTTGTATTTTCCTTTTTGTTTGAGCGCTTGTTTTTTTATTTTTGCAATCGCCTGGTTGATACTGTCGTACATGTTATCTGAACTAGCGTGAGCGTGATAATCAGTGTGGTGTGATAGCACATTGACTTCCACAATGTGTTCATTATTTTTCACGTAGCAAAACCATTTTACAAATCCCTTATCTTCAAAATACTTTGAAAGCTTTCCTGAAGCTTCTTGGATTTTTTGATCGAGAGCGGGAGTGTGATCGAGATGGAGAAAAGAACTAGAGATTTTCATAACATTTCCTTGATAAAAAGGAGGTCTGAGTGGCCTCTATCTGTAAGTCTACGCCTTTTTTTTGAGGAAAACATGATAGAAATTAGACAAAGATAAGATGATTATTAGTTGTTAGATAGTTGTAGAACCGTCGATAAGCGCATTTAATTTGTCAGGATTTCTCTGCGAATATATTTTCGCAATCTTACCGTCCTTCACTTCAAAACTCATGATTGTGTCAAAGGTCCATGAGCCGTTTTCCAGCTGTCGGGATATCATTAATCCGGGCAAAGAGTTAACCAATCCACTCTCAATTTTTAATTTATCGCTATTATAGATTCCAGAGATCACATCGGATGTGAAGAAACGAATAATTTGTTCGACGTCTTTAACGACAACACGAACTGCACTTATTTTTCCTCCACCATCTGACCAAAATTCAGAATCGGCAGCAAGGAGTTTCATGAGTGATATTTTATCCTGACGTTTTACAATCTCAAAAAAATCAACGATGAGATTTTGTGCTTCAACTGAAGAAGAATCATACTTCACTTTTTCAGACGCCAGAGCAGTCCGAGCTCGTTGGGCAATTTTGCGGAGGGCTTCGATGGATTTGTTGAGAAACTCTGAAATTTCAGAAAAAGTGTATTCGAAAACTTCACTGAGAATATAAACAACTCTCTCTTCTGGTGAGAGTTTCTCTATTAACAAAAGAAATGTTGTTTTTAAACTTTCATTGAGAACTAAATTGTTTTCAAATTTGTGGAAAGAATCTGGAACAGCATCTGGCAACCATGTTCCTATATAAGTTTCACGTTTTTTGTAGGCCGATTTTAAATGATCGAGGCTTTTGTTTGAACAAACTTTCGTCAGATAGGATTTGTGGTTCACAACATCGAAAGGATTTACTTCTGCGCAGGCAATAAATGTGTCCTGTACGAGTTCTTCCGCTTCAGCGAGGCTTCCTGTCATACGATAGGCAAACGACACCAAATAGGCCCTGTGAGTAGTGAAATGAGATTCCCAGTTGTTTAAATATGTCTTCATATCCACAAGACGATTCTAGCAAGAAAAACGTGACAAGTCGGATTTTTGTCACGTTTTTTTAACCTCAATCGTCTTAGGGGCATGAACAATCAAAACAAAGGATCATTTATGTCTATGAGAATCGATTACACAAAACACTCGGCCGACCAACAGAAGAAATTATACGAACTGAGTCAGCTAAACAGGGCCGCGGTTAATCCAACATTAATGGATTTGGTCGACATTCGTGCCTCTCAACTTAATGGATGTGCATTTTGTTTGGATATGCATGTTAAAGAGGCGAAGATTCACGGTGAGCGTGAACTCCGCCTCTACCATCTTTCAGTATGGAGAGAGTCTCAGCTCTTTTCAGATAAAGAAAGAGCAGCATTGGAATGGACAGAAGCACTTACTCAATTAAATGGTCATGGAATTTCAGACGAAATTTTTAGAAAAGTGAATGAGCATCTTTCTGAGAAAGAAATGTCTGACATCACTTTTACCATCTGTATGATCAATTTCTGGAACAGACTCAATATTAGTACTCCAAAAATGCCAGGTGAATTAGATACTCTGTTTGGACTGCACAAAGCAGAACTTAAATAATCAGTAGCTCAAGCATTCGTATGATTCAGGAACATCGGCACCTGAAACTAAACAGCTCAGTCCTTTTAGTTTTATTGTTGATGAACCTGGATCACTTAAGTCTGGATGAAATCCCGAATTGATGAGTGCGAGAAAAATCTCGCGTCCTTCACGTGTGATTGTTTGTCCGAAAACATTTCGAGCAGAACAGAAAACGTTAATGCGAGAATGATCTCCATTGTATTCATTCGAAGACGTACAGCTAAGATAATCGAGAATAATTTCGGCAGAGATGCCATCTAGAGGTTTTACAAATTCAGGGAAAGTTTTGGCCACAGATTCATAAATCCATTGAGGATAAATGACCGCCTGGCCTACTTCACCCGACATTGTCGTAGAAGCATTCGTTGCACATAAAATTAAAAATATTTTGATTAATGATTTCATAGCGACCCTCCGCTCGCATTTCTATGGTGTTAAAGCGGAAGAGTAAAGTTGCACGGTCTATAAAAAGTGCGCCGTGTTAGTACGAATACCAAGCTTTATGCTATAAAGATGGCATTATGAGTTTAGAAACAATGACAGCTGTTAATCCTGAGTTTACGGGACTTTTATCAAGTCTTAAAGGTGTTGCCATGACTATTAATGAAAAGCAAAATGCCATCATTAAAGAGCTTAAGGAGGGCAATGAGCGCTTCTTGGCCGGCTCTACTATTCATACAAACGATTCGTCTCTTCTTAAGTTAAAAGACTACGCGAGAAACGGACAGGATCCAAAGGCCATTGTTCTTTGTTGTTCTGATTCACGCGCACCAGTTGAGCTTATTTTTGACCAAGATATTGGGGATATGTTTGTTATTCGCGTTGCGGGTAATATCGTTGCACCTTCACTTGTCGGAAGTATTGAGTTCGCGGCCAATGCTTTTGGTTCGTCAGTCGTTCTTGTTATGGGGCACACACAATGTGGGGCCATAACTGCAACTTTAAATCACATTGAAAATCCACAATCATTTTCAACTGAAAATATTCAGGACATTGTTGGACGTATTAAGCCATATATTCTTCCAGTCTCTAAGCTTCGCGAGATTACCTATGAAGAAAGATTAAATCGCGCTGTTGAGGCCAATGTTCGCGCTTCAGTTAATCAACTGATGCACTCGAGCCGATTGATCGAGCGTCTAGTGAGTGAAGATAAACTCAAAATTTATGGTGCGGTTCTTGATCTCTCGACAGGTGTTGTGAATTTTTTAGATGATTAGTAATCAACTAAAAGAACTTGTAGAGAACTGAAGCAACAAACCGCATTTCACTGTCACGATTAACAGTCGGCGAGTGAGTGACTTCATTTCCGTAGAATTTCATTCCCGTATTCAATACGAATGTCCATTTATCCACATAATGAATGATTTCAATCATCGCAGCATAGTTAAATGTTTCATTTGTGTGATAAGCGGAAAAAGTACTGTTGGCCGCTTCATTACTAGTCACTCCAAAATAGTAATTCACATATTTTGAATCCCAATATTGAACGGAGAGTTGAGGTGTCACTTTCCATGAAAGACCGATATAGAACTCGGGTGCGAGAGTCGCTTTTAGGTTGTAGCCGCGATTTTCCAGGAAGTCGTTGTAGAAAGTTAATTCGAGTAAATGATATTTTAAAATACTCCCGATATAAATGCCTGTGTCTCGATCACGTAATCCATTAGCTTCATAAGGTTCACCTTCTGAAACTCCCATCGCAAGAATACTGATATCTTTCCAGTGAAAAACCAGTGAGCCCATTCCATTTTTATTCAAGAAAAAAGGACCATATCGAAAGAAGAAGGCAGGAATTGGTTGAATGACCGGATCATTTTTCTCAAAATTCATTTGATTGTTAACACGTATGTTTGAATGAATATTCACCGCAGGACCGAAATTAAATTCGTATGAAGACATTTGTCCTCGCAGGGCCCAAGGGTAGAGAAGGAGATTTAGATCTTCATTGTCAGCGTTTTTAAAGGTTAGGGATTCTACGACCGGAGTTTTGAGCACATTATTGTATTCAACGTCAACCTCATCGATATTGTATCGTTTTTTATCAAGTGTGAGGATGCGTGTGAGTTTGCAGTCTTCGTAGAAAAACTCAAAGTTAAGATTATTAGCCCCTTTTAAACTAAAGGATATTTTATCGGCCTTGATATCTTCGCGAATGAGTTCTAGGTTAATTTTTCTTTGATAATAGTTAAGTTTATCGAATAATAAATTATTTTGTTCACCTTGATTAAGATTGGGAAGATCTATCTTTTTTACATTTTTAAAACTGCATTTTTCTGGCGCTTCGATTGAATAAGTGAGCCATCCTCCTGTGCCCGATGGTAGTTCGAGAAGCTTCACCGTTTCCGCTAAGGAAGTTACTGACAAAAAAAGTCCTCCCAAAAGGAGGACTCGTTTAAATTTATTCTTAATGATGGTGACCAAAATGAAATGGATTTTTAAAATGTCGTTTTGCTTGGGAATGATCGTACCGAAAATCTTTTGTGTCCTTTTCATAAGTGTGAGGCACCATTGATGTGAGTTTGAATCCATAGTATCCGCCAATTAAAGCAAAGAGACCATAGACTATGACATTCGCACCAAAAAGAGGCCAGTACCCGAAAAGGGTGTTTGTTTGTTCATATAGACCCATTACAGTGAGAATCGATAGTACAACCATGATGAAGCGCGAGTATCTAATCGACATTGGTAAACTATTGTGTCGCCAATTGGCCGCAGCAATACCCAATAAACCTAAAGCGATGAGTCCAACTTTGTTAAAAATGTTCATTGGGATCTGCCCTAGAAAATAACCGTAGCTGTATTCAACATTTAGGGGGGGCAAATCGACCGCACGCCAGTAGAGACTTGGGACAAATGCAACTAAACCCATGACTAACATGATGAGACCACCATAGAGAGCAAATTTTTTGGGGTCAGACATAACTTACCTCCTGGTTCTTAACACTATTAAATAATATTGCAATCAAGGGACCACACCAACTAAGCAAAGTGATAAAGTACATCTTCATGGCACAAGTCATGCTCTTTAATACAGTATGAGAGCTTACCTATCGCTTAGAGATCATCATTTCAGCTTAAGTAAAAAAGAGTTTTTAAAACTTAAAGTAAGTTTGAATAAAAAACAGTGGGAGCATCGCTGGATGGATTTAAGTTCATTGCACATACCGATCGTGGGTTTAAAAGATTTTGGTCGTGATAAATTGGAAGTGGCCATCCAAAGGTTGGAAGTTTTAAAAAATGATAAGTATAATATCGATTTAAAAGTTAATGGTGTGTGGGCCTATCCCGATCAATTTCAAGCAAGGTTGTTATGGATTGGTGTTCAACAAAGCAGAGAGTTGCTTGTCTTCCAGGATCGAGTAAAGGAATTGTTGCGAGATCTTTGTGAAGAAGATGAAGATCGTAGAGCGATTATTCCACTAGTACGTTTTAAAAATTATCACAATGTGACAGATGTTATATCTCCCTATAAGGGATCATCTTTTGGACATTTTAATGTGAATTGTCTACTTATTCATGAGATGGTTAAAGGGGGAGCTTTTCCGACTATCAAACAGATTTATTCTGTATCATTAAATTCTGGAAATTCAGATGACTCTACAGAACGGGGCATGAACATTGCTCAAAATATAGGGTGACAACATTAGTCTCGGAGATATCCATGGCAAAACAAGAACTCAAAAACCATAATTGCTCCTCAGGTCCTTTATTCGTCGATCAATCCTGCATTGACTGTGGGACATGTTTTCACATTGCTCCTCAAATCTTTAAAGAAGATTCGAATTCTAAATCATACAATGTTCGTCAGCCTGATTCACTTGCTGAATGGATTCAAGTAAAAGAGGCGATCATTTCATGTCCTACCAATTCTATCGGAGTGACAAATGCTCCAGCTGAATTTCAAAGCGCTCCCAATGAACTCCCCCGAATGATCGTTGATGATATTTATTTTTGTGGTTACACCGCTGAAGAATCATTTGGGGCCACAAGTTATTTCATTAAGCATCCAGAAGGTAATATTCTTATTGATTCACCACGATTCAATCTTCATTTGGTAAAGAAGTTAGAAGCTATGGGGGGAATCAAATATATGTTCCTCACACATAAAGACGATGTTGCCGATCACCAAAAGTTTGCAGAACATTTTCACTGCCAGCGAATCATTCATTCGCTCGATGTGGATTCGCGAACTGAGCATTGTGAAATTATTCTTCATAGTGAAGATGATCTTCTATTACTTAATCATGTAAAGATCATCACGACGCCAGGACATACTCCAGGTCACATGGTTCTGCTCTATAAGGACAAATATCTTTTTACCGGCGATCATCTCTTCTATGATCACGAAGGAGATTCTATCTATGCTTCAAAAAGTGTTAATTGGTATTCGTGGGATGAACAAGTGAAGTCACTGCATAAACTTACAAGTTTTCAGTTTGAATGGATTCTTCCAGGGCATGGCGGATGGGTACATAAAGATGCACAGACATTGAAGAATGCTTTGCATGCCATCCGCTAAAAAATTATTCTAAAGTACACCTTACTTTTTCTTTGCCAGTGAGTGTCGGACCTTGAATGTATTCAATAGTACCAGTGGTGCGATAGCGGATGATTGTTCCATCTCCTACATCTTCAAGGGGATTCAAGATCAGATAAAATTCACCACCCACTTCATTTTTGCCATGCATGTGAATAGTTCCAAATTTTCCAACATCATGTTCAACCTTTAAAAAAAATGCAGTATGTGCGCTGTCGTAATCAGGGACATCTATTCTTTTTAAGATGAACAATGTCTGCGTCCATTCTCTATCTTCTCCCATGTATGGTGTTACACTTTTCAAAACTATGTTTTTACCAGTGCAAGTCCAAACTGCCGAAGAATCAGCTAAGGCCGAAAAAGAAATGAGAAACAATAAGACAAAAATTTTTTTCATAAGTCCTCCCTCAGCGCATGTCTATCAGGAACCAGCAACGAGATCATTACGCAGTGAAGGTATTCAAACACATTCAGATTGTTCTAGTTTCCAAAAAACAAAGGAGACACTTATGAAAATATTAATCGCTCTATTTTTGATGTCCATCACACTTGAAGCCAAAGAACCAAGAGAAGTGAGAAGCCTCGCTGATAAAAAAGCGATGGTGCACGCTGCCCGCGTTGTTGATCTCGTAAAATTAGTCGAAAAACCAGGTCTCCAGGTAAACGTTCTGGTGAAAGATCTGGGGGGCTCAACGGACGTTTCTCCTACGCAGGAACTCTATTTCACTCTCTATGCAAAAGGGGAGATGTTCAGCACCGATGCGACTTTTAATTTAGGTCCTATTTATTCATTTAAGAGTGCAAAAAGGAAGAGTGGTGGAATTTATGAAGTTCAAATTGAAAGTTTAGACTCGCCAAACGGAATGCCTGTTGCTAAGACACTGGTTATTGATGCACAAGAGGCCATCATGGATATAAAAGAAGTTGAGTGCGAGGACTTCGATTGTCCAATGTCTACAAATTTTCAATCTAAGATTAAAGTTTTGGACTGAAATTTTTTCATGGGCTCCTCTGTTCATCAGTTATGAATGCTAAAGTGTCCATTATTGAATAACAGAGGTCTCTATGAACAAACTAAATTTATTAGCTCTCACTCTTTCTTTAACATTTTCAGTTTTTTCTTCAGCACAAGATATTCCACTTCCAAAAGATGGGCGAATTGATATTTGGCCTACAATTCCCTTCGTTCGCGGAGCTGATCTTTGTAAATATAAAGATGCTTATGGACAAACACGCACTGAATACGTCAATGCTATGGTAGGAAATGCAAGACAGTTGATTGAAGCTGGCGCTAAAGGCAGAGAAGCTCTGGATTTACTGGTCAATTTCAGCAACATGTACGATCACAATCAAGCACTCGCTGTTCGCCACCAATATCTCGATGTGACTCTTGAATCGACGCTTAAGTCTTATATGAGTTCTTACTACCGCAACTTAAAACCAAGAGTGCAAAAAATCAGCTTCACTCACGTTAATGATATTGTTTCAATTGTAAACGCTGCTAGAAATGGACAACGCGATGGTTGGCTTGATCAAAATATCCTCGATAAACTGGACTACATTGCCTACGGAACTTATGCTCTCGCTCCT
>CAMLRB010000038.1 GCA_946482295.1 uncultured Bacteriovorax sp.
ACAAACCACCTTGACCTAGAGAGTATCACTTCAGTGAACGAAGGCCTGAAGAAATGGGACAATCCACTGATCTTTGCTTGTCACGATCACGAATTCGTTCAAACAGTCGCTAACAGAATTATTGATATCCAACCAGACGGTTCAATCATCGACGTAGAAAAATCGTTTGATGAATACTTAGGACTTAACTAGGAGACATCAGATGGAAGACTTTTTCGAAATACGACCAATTCTTCCCTCTGATAAAATTCCTCTGCAGGTCGGCCTGCAGATGATGTCGCCTGAATCAATTCGCCAGCGTTTTTTTTCGGCCAAGAAAGAATTTTCGGAAGCTGAACTTAAATTCTTCACAGAGGTCGATCAAAACAACCACCTCGCCTATGTGGCCGTTCATCACTTGGAAGGAAAACTTCTTCCGGCCGGAGTAATCCGCGCCATCCGAAAAAAAGATGATCCTCATATGGCCGAAATTGGCATAACTATCGTTGATTGTTATCAAGGACGCGGCCTGGGCATGCGTCTCATGGATGCTATTGCTGAGCGCGCTAAAAAAGTGGGAATCGAAAATCTCTTCGGTGACTACCACACAAGCAACCTAAAGATGGCCAAACTTTTAGAAAAATTTTCTAAAAAACATAGAGATTTACATATTCGTCACACGGGTGATGGCTTCATTTATTTTGAAGCCTTACTTTAAAAGATGCATAAAAAACGCTAGAATAAATTCTTCAAAGAGTCATTTTCATAAGGAAATTCAATGGGACGTAAGTGGAACAACATCAAAGAGAAAAAAGGGGCTTCTGATAAGCAACGCTCTTTGATCTACACAAAAACTTTAAGAGAAGTTACAAAGGCCGTAAAAAACGGTGGTGAAGAAGTAGAAAGCAATTTCATGCTTCGTATTGCACTTGAGAGATGTCGTAAATACAACGTACCAAAAGACAACGTTGATCGCGCTATTAAAAAAGGTCTCGGAAACGAAGACGAAGGATACGAAGACATTTCTTACGAAGGTTACGGACCAAATGGTGTCGCGATTTTCGTTGAAGCTTCTACCAACAACGTGACAAGAACAGTAGCTAACGTCAGAAACTTTTTTAACAAATGTGGCGGCTCTCTTGGAACAACTGGATGTCTTCAATTTGTTTTCGAACGTAAAGCTGTTTTCGAAATCGCTGCGGGTAAATTAAACGAAGATGAATTCACGCTCGATATGATCGATGCTGGTGCAGACGATGTTGTGCTTGAAGATGGTTTCTACACGGTCACAGGTCCTATGGAAGCCTTTGGTGCCATCCAAGGAAAACTCGATCAATTAAAAATTACAGCAGAAGAAGCAGGTCTTGAAAGAGTGCCTCTTACTCATAAAGAAATTGATGCTGAAACTTTCAAAACAATTATGAAACTCGTTGAACTTCTTGAAGGAGACGACGACGTGACTAAAGTCTACCACAACGTAAAGTGGGAAGACTCTTTCGCCGATCTTTAAAAATATCATCTCTGCCCATTTCGATGGGCAGAGTTTTTTCTCTCCACGTCTTCCCTTAAACCACCGATTAAGTACTTAAACCTAAAGACCCCCTTCATAAATAAAGAATGCTAGAATGACTTGTCTTAACCCAGGAGATTTCTGCATGTTCAAGCGTCTTTGTGTCTCTTTCGTGATTGTAAGTCTTCTTTCTATCAATACTGTTAATGCCAATGATGAAGTCGATCCGCTGGCCAATTTTTCCATCACTCCGGGAGAGATCCAGAAGAGTTTAGAAAACTTGAAAAAGAATGGTCAGATTTCTCAAGATGACTACGACAAGGCCACAAAACAACTCGCAGGCATGAGTGCAAATGAAATTTCAGCACTTAAAGAAACAGCAATCGGAATGGTTCGCAATGATCCAGATAAAGCAGTCGAACTGACTAAAGGGAAAATTGATAGCGCAGCGATTGAAAAGCAGATAAACGATCTTTCAAAACCTAATCCATAATTCCCAGAACCCATGGAACTAAAATTTCGGTGAGCAGCAAATTGTAGTGCTGCTGGCGATAATGTTTGGGGACAATTCCCCACTTCGCTCTTCTTTTAGAATCGATGAAGGCCACTGTATTTAAGAGCTCAACATCATTTCGTGCGGCCGTATCCATGAGATCATACAAGTTCTTATCTAATGGGCGCACCATAGTCTTCAACCATCCACACCCCTCTAGCTGTTCTAGAACAACCTTTGTTTTTAGTCCTTCATCTATCCAGGCAAATAGAGTTTTAACACCCGCTGCTTGCGCTTGAGCATTGATAGTTTTTAGGGCATTGAAAGTCTTTATCCAATATTGTTGATCAATGCCTGGGGCCAATGTGAGAATGTCCCAAATGGGGCAAAGATTGTTCACACGTCGAGGCATGAAATGATCACGCCCCAACTGCTGGCTTCCGTTAATAAGGTAAATAACAATTTGAGGTCGATAGTGTTTGAGATAACGGGAAAAATTTCGGGCGAAGTTTGCTGAACTCACGCCCCTCATTCCACCGTTGATTATCTCCACTTTTTTAAGTGAAGCAGCTTCCAACTTTTCTTTAAGTCTGAAATTTATACGCTCATTTGGTTTTAAGTTTTCACCTGCAAGAAGTTCATCACCTAAAAGGAGAATACGTGATTGCTTTGCTTGTTGTTGAGATTCAGAGACAAAACCCAATTCATTGTATTGAACGTTGTCATGAGAGCAGTTAGGGATATTAACGAGTCCCAACGATGTCATCTTTTGACAGGCCGAAAGCTTGACTTTCGAACATGAACTTAAGGTAAGTGAGAAAAAAAAGGCCCCGATTATCAGGGCCATTTTTTGATTATTGATTTTTAATTTCACTGATGAGATTGGCCGGGAAATAGTTCTTAAACTTCTCATGTGTCTTTTCAGCAGCGTTTTTCATTTTAGTTAACTCTGCCTCATCCATCGAAATGACTTTCACTCCACGTGATTCGTAAGCCACTTTAGCAGTTAGTCCATCACGAATTGAATCTTCTCTTTCAAGTTTAGCTGTCTCACGTACCGAATCAGCAACAATTTTTTGCAGGTCTTGCGGAAGAGAGTCGTAAAACTTTTTATTGATAAGAATAGAAGTTAAGAAAAGTGAATGACTCGTTTCATTGATGTATTGAGGACCTGCACCTTTGATGTTTTCAAGACGAGCATAAGTTGTCTCGAACCCTTCTGCTCCACGCTCGAAATGTTTATCATCTTGCAATTGAATTGGCTTAGCACCAAGTTCTTTCAAGTAGGCAGCTGCAACTGGACTCTCTGGAATTTTAATTTTCATTCCTTTGAAGTCACTCATCTTGCTGATAGGTTTATCTTTCGTTGGAATAATTCTGTATCCACCGGAATAAGTAAAGGCAAGACCCTTTACTCCTGTTTTAGAAAGACCGCTTAAAATATTTTTTCCAATCTCTCCATCAAGAACTTTCGTTGCATGGTTATGATCTCTAAAGAGAAATGGTAAGTCCAAAACGCGTAGAGCACGTTCATGGTGTCCTAAAAAAGTCGTATAAGTCTGGGCCATTTCAAAATCACCCTTCTGAACTTTCTTAAAAGCATCATGGGGAGTAAGTGCTTCGAATTTTCCATCGAGTCCTACGATTTCAACTTTAATTCTTCCGTTTGATTTTTTATCAACTTCTGCTTGAAAATGTTTTGCTGCCCTTTCAAAAACTCGTGCAGGCTGGTGAGCAAGTACCCAACGAATGGTGTGAGTTTGTTCTGCGGCCATCAATGATGATGCACAAATGAGGGTCAGACCAAGTACAGTTTTTTTGATCATTATTTTCTCCAGGAACATTATCAATCTATTATCAAGTGGTCCTGGATGAGTGTCAATAGCATGCCTACTCGATAGGACATAGGGAACGACTGAGGCAATAGCGAGGAAGAGGACTGCCATCTATTCTCGCCACTCAATTGACACAAATTTAGCGCACAGTTAACCTTATCTCATGCTCTTAAAAATCGCAGCTTATTGCTCATATATCGCCTATCTCATTCTTTCAGATAATTTTTTATTAACGTTGGCCGTCGTTCCCCTTATTTTATTTTTTGTGAATCGCTCTTATGCACCTTGGCTTCTCCTGCTTTTCTTTTGTTTTGACGTCGATTGGAGCATGGCCCTCATAACACCCTATGGGGCCACTAATACTTTTTGGGGAAATCAAACTTCCAGCTTCTGGGTGACACCTTTTATAGTTCTTAGTTCGCTTGCTCTCATCATTCTTCTTGCAAGATTACTTGCATTTCTACGTAAAAAATCAAAGGCCTATACCTTACCTTTTATTTTGAGTATTGCTGTCTTAATTATTGAGCTTTTTAGATGGACCACGTTTCATCCACTCGCTTCTATTTTGAGTTTAGTAGCTAAAAAGTATTGGATAATGTTTCTTCTTGCTATCGAGTATCAATACTCCTCTCTCACTTTCAAACAAACAGTAGCTGGCCTTGTGGCCCCTGCTATTTTTCGCGAGTCCTACAAAGTAGAAAATTATGAAATTGATGGATATGCTAGTTTAAGATTAGGTGGTCTTTTGGCCGCAATTACTTGTCTGGCCATTTTGATCTACAATCAAGTTTTTTATCAATTAACGGGATTGCTAACCCCCACTGTGATCAACAACTCATGGACGTTAAATCTAGTTTGTCACTCCTCTCTCACAACTTTAGCGCCAGTAGAAGCATTTACAAAAAAAGAACTCTTGGGCTGTTTTCTCGCCAATGATTTTTTACAAGGAATTATTAAACACATTTTTTTAGATTCAATGATATTTGTCATTCCCGGACTTATGATGGGGTGGAAGTTCCCTCTCCCATTTTCTAATTTTTTCACGGCTAAAAATTGGCCAAACTTTCTTTATAAACTTTTTTATTACTACGCTCTAATCATTTATCGATTGTTTACTGTTGAGTTTTATCATTTGTTGCAATTTCTTTTTAAAAAACGTTCTCCTTGGCATCTTCCGATAGCTACTTTTTTAGGCGTTTTTGTCGGTGGATATTGTTTTCATGCACTCAAAGATTTTGCTTATGTTCAGCAATTCACGAGCAACAGTATTTTTACTATTCTTTTCTCTTGGAACTCTTTCACATACTTTTTTACGATTGCTCTCTTTTGTACACTTGCAGAAATACGAAGACGTCGAAATAAAAAATCTTCACAATGGTTGTGGATCACCAACTCCCTATATTTCATGTCCTTTCTCTTTTTGCGCTCAATTTTTTCGACTTATTTTCATCAAGTCGATTTCGAGACCAAGATTAAATTGCTCATGAGACTTTTTTTCTAGAAAAGTTCGCCGCCACTTTCGACGAGAATGGATTTGATTTTTAGACTGCGAAGACTTTTGAGAGCACTTTCTAAATCACCACGCATGAGAAGAGCAATACCTCGTTTTTCTAATTCATACGCAATAGAATCATTCTGACGGATGTCTTCGTCGCTAGCGAGGACAACGGTATTTCGTTTGAAATCATCACTAAAAAAATGAAGAGAGAAATCAATTTTTTGTAATTCCATCCAGACAAGACGCAGAGGTTGTTTACGGGGATCTAAATCTGGAATTTGCAGAACTGGATTATATGTTAATAGGCACGCTTCATCGATCCACAGAGCTTCGGCTTTCTTTCTCAAAGAATCGATGCCAGGAAACTTATCAGGATGTCCTGAGTGTTCCCTGGCAACGATTTTAATATCTGGTCGATTAGTTGAGGTAGACATCCATTTCCGTGAATAATGATGGCTGAAGATGACTTTTTTGAAAACCATCGTTTCCGATTTCAATCAAACGAGATCCGAACATGTCTGCTGTTGTCGTTTTAACTGTTAACTGCGGAAGACGTCCTATAATCTTTCCATTTTTTACAAGGTAAGCAAGTTGCAATGGAGTGGAGAAATCACCTTTATCAGTGAAATCCCCGCCATCTCCCATGAAGACAACAATACATTCTGGAAGATCTTTTAGAATTGTCTCCGTGCTTCGTAATCCCTTACCAATCATGAGGCCATTAAAAGATGTCATGACGGCCGAATCAAATGCGCGCACGCCGTTTCCAGTGGCCTCTACTCCGTATTTTTTTGCTGTTCTTAAATCAGCAATCACTTTTTTGAAAACACCATTTTCAATTAGTGGAAGTGTGCTTTGAGCGCGAACAGTTCCCTCTTCATCAAACTTGCGATACAGAGAATGCTCTGGTGAATAATTCACATCGAACAACGAGAATTTTTCACTGAAGATTTTTTCATTTAATTTTCCACTGTAGAGAGCAGAGCCCTGACAGTATTTTTCAGCGCGAAGTGACTCTGACAATTTTCCTAACAATTGACCGGCACTGTGAAAGAGAACTGGATATTTTCCTGCCTTGAATTCAATCAAGTTAGGATACGCTTCGATGTAGGGAAGATTTTTCGCTAGGACATCACTAACGTGCATATCGCGCCCGCCATCTTCGATATAACCATCCAGTAAATTAGGTGATCCTACTTGTTTGTACAAGAACCCCCATTCATTACTTCCAAATTTTCGCTCCAGCGTTTTCCCCTCTTCATTTCTTAAAGTCACTGTGCTGATTGTGCGCTGGAACTTTCCATTGAAAACGAATTTATCGAGATGTTTAAGAGCTGCAAGAGACTCGTGAATGCCTTCTTCAATGCTTGAAAGAGGTTTCTTAAAACTCTCCTCATCATGAATTTTTAGATCATTGAATGTTGGACGTTCATAATCAAAAGGAATCCCAACGCTTTTAGATTGTTCTGCTTTTTTCAAAACATCGGCGTCACTTAGCTCGCCTACTGCAGATGTGGTATAGATTTTTTGGTTTTCAAAAAGACGGACACCTTTTTTAGTAACGTTTTTATTGCGATAAGAATTAATTTTTCCACTGATTACTTCTATCGAAAGTGATTCTTCTTTTACTGTTAGTAAATCGTATTTCATAATGTCATCCTTGATTAACTGATTTGCATTTCACTTACGAGAATTGAAGGTCCACCATCGGCAACTGGTAATGGAGATTGCTCCATTTTTCCACATCCACCAAAGGCTGAACTCTCCAGATGAAAATCATCTCCGCAAGCTTCGATTTTTTTAAGTGTCTCGAAAACTGAACCTGAAAGAACTGAAACGAGAACTGGTTCAGCTAATTTTCCATCTTTAATTTTATAAGCGCGAACTGGTGCAATCGTAAAAGTACTTCCACCTGAACCATGTTTGAAGTTGTAGATATAAATTCCACCTTCGGCCATTTTTAACAAATCATTGTAAGGAGTTTTTCCTCCTTCAATGTATGTTGAAGTCATACGTACAATAGGTTCAAACTCAAAATTAAGGGCACGAGCGTTTCCAGTCGGCTCCTCTCCTAATACGTCGGCCGTATGAGTAGAATGCAATCGGCCGGTAAGCACACCTTCTTTAATGAGATAATTTTTTTTGGCCAGAGTTCCTTCATCATCAATCGGGCAAAATCCCGATGTATTGTCATGGCTTCCGTAATCGACAATTGATAAACATGCTGAACCAATTGTGCTTCCTAACTTCCACTCTTTCGTGGCTTCGGGGTCACCCATCATGAAGTCGGCTTCAGACTTGTGCCCGAAAGATTCGTGAGTAAAGACGCCCGTGATTTCCGGAGAGAGAACAACTTTATATTTTCCTGGAGTCGCAGTTTGTGCGGTCAGGAATTTTTGAGCTTCTTCGAAATAGGCGAGAATATCTTTTTCCAATCCTTTAAACTCAGAAAAAGTTGAAGCATACTTTCTGAAAGAGTCATCAAACAATTGGTCACCTTTTTTCAAGACACAAGCAAAGTTAAAACCTGCTTGATTGAAGTCATAAGAAAACTCTGTACCAACAGAAGACTTATAAAATTTTTCTTTATAAAGATCAGTGTAAGCTAATCTCGTTTCAGTAACGTTTGCAATCTTTTGAACAAGTGGAAGGTAACTTTCAACCATCGCCACTTTTTTCTCTAATCCAATTTTTGAAAAGGCATCGTCGCTCTTTTTGATTAAATAATGTTTTCCATTATTAGGCGGAAGTTTATAAGTTGAAGCTGTCTGAGGATGAGACTTTGCTTGTTCAACTAATTTTTTGATTTCCGCATCGAGATTAAGAACGGCAGTAGTAGATGCATAAAACCAAGTTCCATTGTGATGAAGTCGTATGAAGGCCCCCATAACTGGCCTCTCACTGGCCCCCACGAGTTCTCCATTTTGAAACATGAAGCGTGCTGTTTGTGTGCGCTCTACTCTGACATCGAGAAAATGACATTGGTAAGAATCCAGCTTGAGCTGATCCATGACTGACTTGATATCCATTGGGGGCTCCTTATCTAAAGGGACGAGAGACAATAAATGTGACCTTGATCATACCAGACAACGCCAAGGCCATCGATAGAAACTGTTTTATTTTTTTCTGACAATGCTTTTAACAGAGGATCGGAGTCATGTACTTCTGCGCTGACTTCTCCACTCAGGTAAGACTTAAGGTCTTTATAAATCATCTTGCAGGTGAGGTCGTGATCGCCTCGAAAAATTTTTTCTTTCACGAATGGATTTCTCTCCATCGGTTCATGCAAATGCAGATAAAAATCGAGTTGATTGTTGTAGCGATAGTGTTTGTCTTTACGAATGGCCTTTATAATATTTTCACTGTTTAAAAGATTACATTCGCTGGGTGTTTTTAAATGAAAGCGTCCTTTCATCTTTGTCATGAGAGCATGATTGTTTTCTTTCGGATCATAACAAAAGAAAAGGGCCTTCGTTACCATCTCTATAAGCACGTTATAGGATGGATTGAAGGCCCTTGGTTTTAATGTTGAGGCAATGGCATAAAAGTCACAGATACTTTCAAAAGATAAATTCTCCATCACTGATTTAAGAGCAACGGCGAGTTTTTGATCTTGAGCTTCGTCTCCTGTTCCCCACTCTTCACGTTTTGGAAAAAGAGAAAAGTCTGCGGCCATTATTTAATTTCGATGTTCAATTCGATTTTCAAATCTTTATTTCCCAATTCCGCTGAAGGAAATCTGTTATCCATTCCTTCAAGTGAACCTGGAGATCTCATCGCATCACCGTTAGGTGAATAACGAGCGATAACATGGAAAGGACCGGTAAATGGTGTTCCAGCAATCATGGCATTTTTTTGTGTAAGAACAAAGGCCTGTGGGAAAGAAGGATTTTCAATTTTAATAACAGCAACCGGAGGAGTGCGATCATTTGGTCCTGAATCAGGTCCTGCTTTTTTTGCGAAAACAAAAAGCACTCCGCCTTTAACGATTTTTTTTGCAAGAGATGGTTTAAGTGTCACCATACCGCCGACTTTAGGATCAGTGTAGGCCTGTGCGCCAGCAGACAGACTAAGAAAAAACAAACAAGTTAATAGAGTTTTCAATGCAGGCTCCTTTAATGATTTAAGTTATGATAGCGTGAGTGGGATGAAAATGAAAATCACCATTATTGGATGCGGATGGTTAGGTGAACAACTCGCTACATCCTTGGCCGTAAGAAATGACGTCGAAGTCATAAAGTCACGACGTTCGACTTTTGATGTCGAACACTTTCATCATCTGCCTGCTGAATTTCAGGGAACAGATGTTTATGTTTATAGTGTCCCTCCACTCGCACTTCCAAAAATTGAAAAATTTTTTCTTACGCTTTCTTCTGAGCAAAAAATACTTTTTATCAGCTCCACTTCAGTTTACGGAAAAAATCTTGGAGAGGTTGATGAAGAGACACAACTCGATGGATGTGATGGAAACAGCATGCTTCTTGGCGTAGAAGCATTTCTTCGGGAGCGTTTTAAAAATGCAGCGATCATTCGTCCAGGTGGTCTCTATGGTCTAAAACGTCATCCCGTGACATTTCTGGCCGGCAAAAAAGCTCTGACAACAGGATGTGAATACACTCATCTCGTGCAAGGAGCGGATGTTGTCAAAATGATCGAGGCAATCATTGATCGGCAAAGTTTCGGTGAAACATTTAATGGTGTCAGTGATTTTGTAATGCTGAAGAAAGATTTTTATACAGCGATGGCCAGGAAAAAAAATATGGCGCTGCCTGAATACTTAGATTGTGAGTTGAAGAATCCGACAAAAATTTCTAATGCAAAAGCAAAGCGGATCTTAGGAATAAGTTTCCACGATCCGCTCGATTCATAAAATTATTTTCCGAGAAGAACTTTCCCGCCCAGGTATGGACGTAGTTTTTCCGGCACTCTGATTGTTCCGTCTTCCAATTGATGATTCTCAAGGAATGGAACAATAATTCGTGGAGTTGCAATCGCCGTGTTGTTGAGAGTGTGAACAAACTGAACTTTATTATCAGCATCACGGTAACGAGTTTGCGTACGACGAGACTGCCAATCATGTAAAGCAGAACAGCTGTGAGTTTCGCGATATTTGTTTTCAGAAGGAACCCATGCTTCGACATCGTACATGCGCACTTTTCCGGCACCCATGTCACCTGTACAACATTCTACAATTCTGTAAGGAAGTTCTAAGTCCTGAACAATTTCTTCTGACGTTTCTAGAAGGATTTGGTGCCACTTCTCTGATTCAGCAGGATCATTTTTACAAATAACAAACTGCTCGACTTTCATGAATTGGTGAACGCGGATAAGTCCGCGAACATCGCGGCCGTATGAACCAGCTTCTCTTCTAAAGCATGGTGAGTAACCAGCGTATAAAATTGGAAGTTCTGATTCTTTTAATATCTCTCCGGCGTGGAGTGAGTTGATTTGTACTTCTGCGGTCCCTGTTAAATAGAGATTATCTTCCGGAAGAAAATAGGCCTGGTCTCTTCCTGTCGGAAAGTGTCCAGTTCCAAAAAGTGCTTCTTCGCGAGCAAGTGCAGGGACAGAAACAAGGTTAAATCCTTTTGAGAGAAGTTTATCCATGGCCATGCGGTGCATGGCCATCTCAAGAAGAACCATTTCATTTTTTAGAGAATACGAACGTGAACCCGAAACTTTGGCGATTCTTTCAAAGTCGGCCCAATTATGTTTTTCGAGGATCTGAACGTGATCAAGTGGAGTGAAATCAAACTTTGGAATGACTCCAAATTTTTTAACTTCAACGTTGTCACCATCATCTTTTCCAACAGGGGCTTTTGGTGAAGGAATTTGTGGAACTAAATAGAGTAAGTTTTTAAGTTTGAGTTCAACTTCTTCGGCCTGGGCCTTAAGTGTTTTAGCTTTATCATCGATTCCTTTACTCTCTGCAATGAGATTCGGACGCTCTTCAGCAGATGCCTTAGGAATCTTCGCGCTTATTGCGTTTTTTTGAGTAAGAAGGTTTTGCTCTTCAGTTTTAAGCGTTACCATTTCACGATCGAGCTTGAGCATCTGATCAACATCGAGATTGATGTTTTTTAGCTCGCAAGCTTTCTTTACTGTGTCAGAATTTTCTCTGATGAATTTAATATCTAGCATGGGATTCCCTTGTTATAATATAAGACAAATGCACACCGACTATTTTGCCCTATTCTGGCAAATTTTGTATAGGAAAAAGCCATGGCCCGCTGTAAGTTTTGTTCCCGAGAAATTACTTGGATGAAAGAAGGTGGACGCAATCGTCCCATCAACGGTGACGGCGGCATCCACAGTTGTGATGAGATGAAAAATTCGCTGAAAAGTATGAAGAATATCGAACGCACTGATATCGACGCTGATCTCCTTAAGCTCTATGAAAAGGCCATCAACGAAAAAGCTCAAAAAAAATAAGTAGAAATTCTAAACGGTTTCTTCGGGAGCCGTGATGATTTCTAATGTGAGCGGATATCGTTGAACAAATGCAGCCTCACGAATAGGGCAATCACTCATTTCGCAGTTTTTACAATACACTCTTCGACAGGGATCAAGGTGCATTCTTAGTTCACCGTTTACAGGGTAATCCTGAATAATATCTTCCTCGAACTTTTCCGAAAAATCATGAGACTCGGCAATCGTCCAATATTCAGGAACAACTACGTGGCATTCGATATGATGAAAATTTCCACTGCGAATGACTCGCGTGTGGTGAATGTGAATCACTCCAGGACGGCGATGTTTTTCAAATAAACCAACAAGTTTTTGTAATAATTTTTGATCGTGGCCATCAAGAAGAACATTTCCTGATCGAATGAGGATTTTTAATCCTGCATACGTGAGCGCACATCCAAATAATGCTCCAACAACGGGATCGATCCACGTTTTTCCTGTCCACTTAACAAGCACCAAACTGATGAGAACACCGACGCTGGTAAGAGCGTCCGTTAGTAGATGAGCACCGCTTGAACGAAGAGCTTCAGAATGAAGCTTCTTGCCTTTCATGAGAAGGATTGCGCCCATGAGACCGTTTCCTAAACCAGCTCCGGCCGTGAGAATCAATCCCAACTCTAATGCTTGTAAAGGATGGTCAGTGAAAAGAGCTTTGGCCGCTTCAAAAATAATAACTAGACCAGCGAGAGAAATGGCACTTCCTTCAAAAGTAGCGGCCATACTTTCAGCTTTACCATGCCCGTAAGGATGATCTTCATCTGCGGGTTTGGCGGCAATGATCACAACGGTGAGTGTGGCAAGAGAAGCAAGAACGTTAATGATGCTTTCAAGGGCATCGGAAAAAATCGCCTGAGAATCAGTGATACTATAAGCATAAAACTTCACGACAAGAATCAGGATACCAACCACAATGGGAAGAATAGTTACCCACAAACGATCTTTTAAATTTTTTAATCTTATATTCACAAAAAGAGCATAACACAAACGCTCCAGCTTAATCTACTTTTGGAAACGCTCATCACGCACAAGATAAGGACAACTAATTTTTTTTCTTTGAGAAGCAACAAAGTCATAAACTTTGTCTCTTAAAAATTTCGGAATAAATTTAAGAAGTCTTGCCCAACGATAACCAACATCTACGAGAGCTTCGATAATCGCATCACTCTTTTTAAAAATCTTTTGATTGCGACTATAAACGACTGTTTCAAGAGTGGCCGGAATTTGAAATGAATGAAAGTAAGTTTCTCCGTTTAAAGGGGCAAACTTTAGTTTATGGTCTCGATCGGCCTTTGCTAAAAAAGCTATTGAGCGCTGGCAAAGACCGCATTCACCATCATAAAAAATGATTCGATTTTCATTCATAAAAAAATTATGGCACTGCCCCTGCATCATGACTAGTAGTGAATACTAAGCTTTCGATCATTTCAGATACTTATATTAAACAGAGCTGTTTAAACAATAGACAGTTGTAAAAGGAAGACACATGAAAACATTATTTTTCTCTCTCGTTTTTGCCTTTTCATCTTTAAATGCTTTTGCTCAAGTTGATGACGATGCCCTGATGTACGAAATTACGGAAGGAAAAATCCGAGCAGCAGAAGATGCTATGATTCGCGATCTACTCAAAGAAGTCGATTCCAAACAACAAAAGGCCGCTCAACTCATTGGCCTTCTAGGTGAGTCACTCAATGCTCGTTACAGTGATGACATCGCCAAAGAAGAAGCTCAGTACGTCCACAGTGGATTCGTGGCCCGTCTTCAAGATATTCGTGACGACCAGGAAACTTATGATCGCAAACAGCTCATCCCCGATTTAGCGACTTTGCAAAAACAAGATCGCAAACTCGATAAATTGATTGCAGATCTCAAAACGGCCTTAAAATAAGCGTTAAAACTTCCGCCCAGAGGGGAATCTTCTGCATCAGAAGGTTCTCTTCTCGCGCTTTTTCTGTCATAATCTTGAAACGGTAACCCTCTTTACGTTGCAAGGACATCTTCCATGGATTTTTACTCAGAATTAGAAGCGCGCGGCTTGATCGCAGACGTTTCGAGTCCCGATCTCAAAGAAATTCTCAATACAAAAAAAATCTCGTTTTATATTGGTTACGATCCGACAGCTAAATCACTTCAAGTTGGAAACCTCTTCACAATGATTACGATGAGACGTTTTCAAGATGCCGGCCACAGGCCATACATTCTCCTTGGCGGTGCCACTGGTATGATTGGAGACCCTTCAGGAAAAAGCACAGAACGTGTTCTCCTTAATGAAGATGTCATCAAAGAAAACGTTGAAGCTCAAAAGAAACAATTTAATCGCATCGTTCGTCTTGAAGGTGAGAATGCGGCCACGATGGTGAACAACTACGATTGGATGGGAAAATTTTCATTCCTGGAATTCTTAAGAGATGTTGGAAAGAAATTCAGAATTTCTGAAATGATCGCAAAAGAATCAGTAAAAAAACGACTTGAGTCTGAAGTTGGGCTAAGTTTTACAGAATTCTGCTACCAAATGATTCAGGCCTACGACTATCGCCACCTCTCTCTCAATCACGATGTCACTCTGCAAATGGGTGGAAGTGATCAATGGGGTAATATTATTGCGGGAATCGATTACACAAGAAAGATGGATGGTAAACATGTCTTCGGTCTTGTCTTCCCTCTCGTCACTGATGCCCACGGAAATAAATTCGGAAAGTCCGAAGGTGGAACAGCGATCTACTTAGATCCGGAAATGACATCGCCCTACCAGATGTATCAATTTCTACTCAATAGTGAAGATGCTTCGGTAGTCAAATACCTGAAGTATTTTACGTTTTTATCATTGGATGAAATAAGCGCTCTCGAAGAAAAAACTAAAAACGAGCCTCACCTGCGAGAAGCACAAAAAACTCTTGCCGCTGAAGTAGTTAAACTTGTTCACGGTCAAGAAGGTTTGGATTCGGCCCTCTATGCGACTCGAATTTTCTTTGGAGAGAAGATTTCACAACTTAAAGATAAAGATTTAAACGCCATCTTTTCTGGTGTCCCTTCAATTGAAGTAGCACGAAGCGATCTTCAAAAAGGATTCCCGATTCTTGATTTATTAGCGAGCACTCCTCTCTTTTCAAGTAAAGGTGAAGCGAGAAAATCAATCGATCAAAAAGGCGTTTATCTAAACAATGATCCAATCACTGATTCAACATTAAGCCTCACTGAATCTCATCTTGCTTCTGAGTCTTGCCTTGTTCTTAGAAAAGGAAAGAAAAATTACTGTGTGGTTAAATTCAATTAAGGAAGAATGAAAATGAAGTTTCAAAAAATCTTTTTAGCTTTGATGTTTTTAATCTCAAGAGCTGCAATGGCGGATTTTAAAATCGACGTCAACACGGGATTTAATTCATACACAGACGGTGCAACGAAATTTGAGTTTGGTGATGTCACTAATCACATTTTTCTTGGAGCTTCTATTGGTTCACGCGATCAGCTCTACATTGGTCAAAACATCACTTTGTTTTCAAACGACTATAAGACTTCCACAACAACTAATGTTTCCACAATGGAGTTAGGGCCTCGCCTTACCTATTATTTTTCAACTGATAAAACTGTTTATTTGACTCTTGCCTGGAACCCTTATGCTAAAGGCGATCGTACAACTCTTGCTGGCACGACAGAAGAAATCTCAGGCAGCGGACTTCTTGCAGGTCTCGGCTACGAACTCAAACTCACAAAAAACTTTTTTCTTGGGGCAAGTTTGATGTATCACTCTTTAAGTGTAACGAAGGCCGAAGTGAATAACGTTTCAACGGAAGTCAGCGAGAAGTATTCTTCCATCACTCCAATGATCAATCTTTGTCTGCGTTTTAGATAATTTCTGAATTAGATTCTGCGTTTCGGAATTTTAATGAGAACTTTATTTTTTTCATTAATCACTTCTGCAAGCGAAGAATCTAATGATGGATCTATCGTGAACATTCTTTCAGCATTCGTTTCAATCAGCGGGTTATTTCCATCTTTTAAAACTTCCACAATATGAATGACGTCATTTTTGACTTCGACTTTTAACTCATGATTTGCGTTTGCTTCTTTATTTAAAGGGATCTCATAATAGACAAATTTGTCATCTTCTCTCTGGGAAATCTCGCCCATTAAGCTAGCGCCTGCATCCATGGGTGCTCCCCAACCGCCACGCTCCTCATTGATTGCTTCAATCATTTTACGAGTATCGAAATCGTCGGGATCCACTGGATAACGTTCTACTCCTTCAATGGTGGTCGGAGCTCCTGTCTGCATTTTTCCCACGAGACCATTCACGAGGTATCCCAGGGTAAAAAAGAAAACAGCGGTGAGTATTTTGGATTTTGGTCCTGTCATAGATTCATTATAAGACCGTCCATCAGGCCCGGTACAGGGGATTTTTTTGAGTGCCATTTCTAAACGAGAATTGTCGACCACTCTTTTTGGGCAGGCCCCTTCCCAATGAATTTAGTCTAACTCGGGACAAACACAGGCCTTTCTTCACTTTCGACTTAACTTTTTCGCCCAAAAACCGAATCGGTTTATTATTAAGGGACTCCCCCTAAAACAGGAAGCTTCGTCATGCAAAAAGTTCAACACTTCAAAGGAAAGATCTTTTTTTATGAGGACACGCGCTCGACTAAAAAAGAATTAATGGCGTATGAAGCTAATCCCGCACAAGTCGGTTTTGAACAAACGATGATGAGTGCTTTCGATTTTCTCAATTTAACGGCAGAAGAAAAAAAGCAACTTTCAAAAAAACATCGCGACCTACTTTCCAGTTATCATCAAATAAATCCCTTCATGCTCAATGCTGATGCTCATACTTTCGTTGAAGAAGTGACTCAGTGTAAGGGGAAAAAAATTCGCATTGAAGCTCATGCTTATGGGGCCTACATTTGTCTGGCCGCTCTTTACTCTGGAAAACTTCCTGCGGATAAGACGTTTGAATTTGTTTTCGAAAAAGCGCCACTTGCTCTATTCCCAAAAACGCTGGTGAAAGGTTCAAGTGACTATCGCCATAAAATTATCATGCAAGTAAGTGACGATTGCTGGTTGAAACCATTCAGCACTCTTTGCCATCACGATAAAATTAAATTTTCACTGAAAGCAGCTTAACATGAATCTTGTGATTGAAACTCCAATCGCAAACAACCATCACGATATTTTTAAACGTTTTAACGTGGATCTTTTTAAGGCCCTCAAACCGCCTCTTACCTCTATTGATGTGAAGCGATTTGATGGATGTGAAAAAGGCCATGAAGTTCATTTAACGGTGACTCTGCTCGGTTTTATCAAGCAGAAATGGATTAATCACATTATAGAAACTTTCCACACTAAAGATGAATACTGCTTCGTTGATCGGGGCGTAGTAATGCCATTTCCACTCTCGTATTGGGAACACACTCACATCGTACGCTCTGTCGGGGAAAACAAAAGTTTAATCATAGATCACATTGTTTACAATAGTGGTTTTCCTCTCGTAGACTTTATGATGTATCCCCTTTTTTATCTAATGTTTAAAGCACGCAAACCCATTTATGTCCGAGAACTCACATGAAGAAAAAACACGTCTATGAATCGCTTCCTCTTGATGAAAACGGGAAGGCCCATTATTCACAAACAGAAAACGAAACATGGTCTTTTCTTCTTCATAGGCAAAAAGAACTCGTTCAGACGCGAGCGTCGAAAGCATTCCTTAAAGGTGTTGAGCTTTTAGATTTTGGGGATGAAATTCCCCAGCACTATGAAATCACCGAGCGTTTAAGCGGACACACTGGCTGGGGGGTAGAGCACGTTCCTGCTCTCATTCAACCAGATCATTTTTTTACGCTTCTATCCCGAAAGAGATTTCCGGCCGCAAACTTTATCCGCATACCTGAAGATATCGACTACATCCAAGAGCCGGATGTTTTCCATGAACTTTTTGGACACTGTCCTCTTCTCACCAATGAACCGTACGCTCAGTTTATGCATGAATACGGCAAAATAGCATTGAAGGCCGATGCTAAAACGCGCATGCGTATGTTTAGATTGTTCTGGTTTACGATTGAATTTGGTTTGATCAAAGAAGATGGTCATATGAAGGCTTACGGCGGTGGAATTCTTTCCTCAAAATCAGAAGTCATTTACTCCGTCGAAAGTGATATTCCAGAGAGAAGAAACCTCGATCCGATGGATGCTCTTCGAACACCCTTTAGAATCGACATTCTTCAACCTGTATATTTTGTCATAGAGAGCTACGAGGATCTCTTTGCTCTTATTGCAAAAGATCCTCTGAAGATGGCGCAAGAATCGATGTTGATGACGGATTTCCCGGCAAAATTCGAACGCAAGAAGAAAGCAACTTAATTGAGAATTTCTTGCAGCACTTTTCCTTTTTGATGCTCAGGTGGAGCAATCTTTAAAAGTTTTAAAAGTGTCGCATATTGATCGATGTGATTGATTGGATTTTTTAATTCAACATTCTTTTTTACACCTGGTGCGCGAATGACAAACGGGGTCCACATCCCCAGTTCGTTTTCAGGGAGGACTGCTTGTTTATAACCACCTTTGAGTGATGATTTAAAAAGTGCAAGATCCTGGCTCACATCCTCCACCCAATTGTAATGAGCGGTATTGGCTAAAATAAGATCACCACTTCTGTCGGCCGGTAAATGAAGCTCTAGACTTTCTTCGCGAGTGATGATTTTTGAAACGGGAGTTACGCCGTCTGCATCTTTCAGTGAGAGGATGGCTTCCTTTACTTCATTTCTAAACGCTTCATATTCCGGCCCGGAATCACGAGTGTAATTTCCGCCTAATCCTTTGGAGTGCAAATACACATTATCCATCTGAAGAAAAATCGCTTTCGTTTTATCCCAATCAATTTCATATTCAGCAGTTTTTTTATTATACTTAAATGTTAGCCATCCTTTTTTTGCAAAAAGATTATTGAGACGAACCTCTTTATAAAGCGGAATCGCCCCGTGATCAGAACTGAACATGATGATTGTATCTTCATCGGCTGCTTTCATCGCCTCACCTAAGATGGCATCAATTTGCTGATACATTTTTAAAACATCATTCCAAAGAACTACTCGCTCAGCTTCTGTGATCTCATTGTAGCGCGGACTTTTTGGATCAATGAAAGGCATCCACCATCGGCTCGTGAGCATTTGATTTGGTGTATAGATACTTTGAATAACAACCTGGCTTCCCCATTTTTTTACCATGTGAGAGACCATTTTTTTATGCCACTCTAATGAAAGATCGGCTTCTTCAATAAATGTGTTTTTATCTTCAGGGAGATAAATCAGTTGCGGAGGATAGTTGTCGACGAAATCAACCATGGGACCAACTTCTTTTTGAACTCCGGCAAATAGGTGACTAGGTTTAATGAGATATTCGTTAAGATTGTTATAAAAAAAGCGGATGCGGAAATAATCCTTATTCCCCACTTTAATCACTCTTATTTTCATCTGAGTTTGAACATCCACAATGGATGCCTTTCTCTCCCACTCCGCTTTTTTGGGTGTGTGAATGTTGTAATCGTTTTTCAACTCCCATTTGAGATTGACATCTACCCACGGACTCCAATCGCCTTCTTTTAAAACAAAAAGAACTTCTTTCTTATCTTTTGAAAAAACAACACGATCGTAATTTTCCACTTTATCATCTGTCGAATCCGCAAGAAGAGCAAAGAGCGGTTGATCCCAATTTTCCAGATTCACTTCACGAAGTGGTGAAAAACTTTGAAGTCGGACTTCCCAAGATTCAGGATTTTTGGCCTCTACAAAACGAGTAAGCTCTGAACCAAAATTAAAAACACGTTTATTTTGTCCAGCTTCCACTTTCATGGCCTCATCATTGGCCGAATGAAAATTAATGGCCGGAAAATCAATTCCCCATCCGCCCCAACGGCCACGAACGGTAATGCCTTCACTCAATTCCGGAGGTGTTGAACCAGGAATTGAAAGAAGTGTAACAAGAAACTTTTCTTGTTCTAGCGTGTACCAAAGAGGAGCAACTTTTTTGGCCTGTGAACTAAATCCGCCTTTTGAAACCATCTTGAGTGGATAACCCTCTATCCGCATGGGTCCGTCAGCGATACCATGCACGTCAGGAGTTGTTCCGGTGAGTAATGTCGCAAAATTGGTGGGAGTGTGTCCGGGGAACACTGGTTTTGAATATCCATAAGCTCCCTCTTCCATCAACTTTTTTAGATGGGGAAGTTTTCCACTTTGGGCCCATTCAAAAATTTTGAAAGTGACAGGCTCGGCCCTTAAACCATCAGGAATAAACCAATAGAGCTTGAGTTTTTTTTGCGAAATATTTTGGGTTGGCCTTTCATCACGTTGAAAAAGAAGTATAAGCATGGCCAAAAAGCTCATCACAACCAAAAGAATAGTTACTTTTCTAGAATTGTCTTTCATAATTAAAGGATAAGAAGACTTATGCTTTTTGACTATGATTAAATTTTTTGGTCTACCTATTGCGTGTGCTTTTGTTGCGGGAATTTTTTTTCCTTACGTCGCTCTCAATCTTTCAAGTTTTGCCTTTGCCATTTTATTCCTGATGATGATCTTCGCCTGGTTCGAAGTGAAAATGTCGACTCTTAAAAATGCCTGGGATTATAAAGCTGAAATAGGGGTAGGCCTCTTCTTTCACTTTCTCTACTTCCCGCTCATGCAGTGGTTGATTGCTTCTTATACAATCTCAGATCAATCCTTCAGGACAGGATTATTGCTCGCTTCGCTCTGCCCTGTTGCCATCGTTGCTCCACAATTTTCTCGCATGCACAAGGCCTCTGCTACACTTTCATATATCTTCATGTTGATCACGATGCTGCTCTTCCCCCTTACCATCACCTTGTTTGAAGCGATTCACATGCGTCCGCTGATTATTGACATGGCCATACTAATCTTTGCTCCGGCCATCGTTGGGATTACTCTCAAGAATTTTTTCCCAAGACTTACGGATGGTATTCAAAAGCGCGCATCACTCATCAACATGGTTGGTATTTC
>CAMLRB010000039.1 GCA_946482295.1 uncultured Bacteriovorax sp.
CTTATTGTTTATTCGCGTAGATAAGTTTTGTCGCTTCGACGACTTGTCTTTCATCGAAGGGTTTGTTGAAAAAACGATTGAAGGGATTTGATGCGGGAAAGGCGGATAATTCCGGATAATCCTCTAGATCACCACCTGAAAACAAAAAGAAAGGGAAATTTTTATGAGACATATTATATAAACAGAGCTCGCCTCCATTTGCATGAGGCATTTTGTAGTCAGAAATGATGAGATCGAAATCCTGACCTTCTTTTAATATGTTCATCGCTTCGAGTCCGTTGCTTGCTTTTGTCGTTTCACAAATAAACTCATCTGTCAGTATGAGTTCTAACAGGTCTTGCAACATCTCTTCGTCATCGACAATTAAAATTTTAAATGCTTTCATAAACACCAGTATATTTCGCCTTAAGCCATAGGATAAATGAAATCTTGTAAAAAAGGTGTATAATTTTATCTAAATCTAAGGTTTCGCATTGGTATGGGATAAATATGGATAAAATTTCACAATTCGGTCTTAGTAACAATCCGATTGAGTCTTTCAAGGATTGGTATCAGCAAGCAGCAAAAGTTGAACAGAACGCAGAAGCTATGACAGTTGCAAGTGTCGATAGTGAAGGTCGGCCCGATGCTCGAGTCCTTCTCTACAAAGGTTTTGTTGAAGACGGTATTGCTTTTTATAGCAATTACAAAAGCATAAAAGCTCAAGAGTGGCAGCAAAACGCAGAAGCTTGCTTGGTTTTCTATTGGCATGTGAGCAAAAAGCAAGTGCGCTTAAGAGGGAAAGTGAAATTGATGAGTCGTGAAAATTCAATCAAGTATTTTCAGTCTCGCGATCGCGAAAGTCAGTTAGCATCGTACATATCAGAACAAAGTGCACCAATTGAAGACAAAGCAGAATTGTTAAGAAAACTTCACTTGGCTAAAGAGAAGTTTGACTCATCTCCTATACCGACTCCTGAACACTGGGGTGGATACATTTTTATTCCAGATGAAGTAGAATTTTTTCTCTATGGTGAACATCGCTTGAATGATCGTTTTCTTTATAAATTATCGGCAGGACAATGGACGGTCTGTCGTTTGCAACCATAACAGTTTTAGGATGAGACAATGATTAAATTTGCAGTTGATCCCGTTATTCAAAACAATTCTATTTTCATTAAAAATTTGCAACTCAGTTCGCTCTTCATAAAAAACGACAAAGAGAATCCTTGGTTTGTTCTCGTTCCTAGAAAAATTGGTGCGACTGAATTAGTTGATCTCACTCATGAAGAGCAGAGTGCTTTAATGGAAGAGATCACAATTGTTTCTGAATTTCTAAAAGAGTATTACGAGCCTTATAAATTAAATATTGGTTCACTGGGAAATATCGTTAAACAACTGCACATTCATGTGATCGCACGATATCCAAACGATAGGGCCTGGCCGGGTCCGATTTGGGGAACTAACCCTTCAATGGAATTTGATCAAACAGAACTGGAAAATATCAAATCTAATTTTTTAGAATTCGTAGAATAAAAAAAGGGCGGCTTACGCCACCCTTCCTTGTTCTCGATCTTTTTGTTCATTTTCAACTTGTTCAACTGTGTCTTTATCAGAGTGAGCTTTCAAGCTATCAATGTATTTATTGATAGACTCTGGCACTTCTTGGAAAAAGTCATCATCACGGAAATAGATTTTGTTATTAAGTGGTGATGAATCGATTGCTGCTTGCGTGAAATAACGATTCAAGCGGTATAGTGGTCCAGCAATTTTGTGTGAGTAGAAGAGTCCCCACAGTCCAGCAATCGTTGAAATAGATGCGGCCACGACAATAAAAACGTGAGTCATGAATTTCTTCTGCTCATGTATCATAAGGAAGAATGGGTGATCAGGTGGGAGATTAAGTGCTTCACCTCGTTGCATGTACGAGTGGAAGAAGTAATCATTCGCCAGATAGATCACTGACATTGAACATATTGAGATTAACAACAACGACAGCATGAACTGAATTTGAAAGTCATTGTTGATTAAGAATTTTTTCTCTCTTAAAAGTAAGCTGATGAGAGGGAGTCTTTTGTTTGTTGATTGCATAGTATGATCCTGCTTATTATTGGTTGGCGCCATATCTCATTTCCTCTTTTTCTTCTTGGTTGTAATCCATTTCAATTAACTTCGATTCAATTGATGTTCCGTCATTGAGTGGATCATCGATAAAGTCATCCACTTCTTTTGGCTTTTTCTTCTTTGAAAATGAAGCCACTGTTCTTCCAACATCGCCTTGCTGTTTGAAGGCCATGATTCTTTCCGTGAATCCATCTTCGCGAATCAGCTCATTGATATATTCTATCTCTTCAGGGTTCAAACCATTTTCCGTTAACGATTTGATTAAATTCACTTCGGGATATGTGTAATTTTCCTGAAGCATAAGATAATAAACGAAACGCGGATCCCATTTTTCTGTGTTGCTCACTTCTTCGCGCAACTTATTCTTTTTCTCGATAATCTTGTCCTGGAGACGTTTAATATCCTTAACAGTACTGTTACGGTCCAAGAAACTCTGCTCCAACATGGCCTGCAATTCTTTTACGCCTTCTACATGATCGAACTTTTCCTTGGCGACTTTAATTTCTTCCTTAGTCTCATCATCAATGGCCACGTTATTTTCATTAATAACGGCACCAATCTTATCCAGATCCCTTCTGTGCTTTTTCGACAGCAAGCTCTGTTTTTGAGCTTCTGGCGCGGATAGAGCTTCTTGCTCGCTCCCTTCATTTTCAAGAGCAGCCGTCGATAAGCGATCGCTTCTGAGGTAGGTGTAAACGCCCCAGAGAACCACTAATCCGGCAAAGGCCAACATTGAGAGTGTTCTCATATTTGTTATTCTTTTTGGTGATTGGATTTTGCTCTAACCAAAGACGTGCCACTGAACAAAATCACCTGTTGATTAAATTCATGATAATGAATCTTTGGGAGCGGAGGAAGGTGATGAGGGAACTATTGGCAAAAAGAGAGTAGATACAAGCGTTTAAGAGTGAAAATCAACAAAAAATGACCTCTAAGTAAATGCTTTAAAAATGACCAAAAAAAAAGGCAGGGTGTTTAAACCCTGCCTTCTTATATTCACTTAGGTTGTTCACCTTTATCTAATCTTATTTCCCTACACTGGCAGGCATACGTCCATTACCACCGAATGCACCTTTATCTTCTTGCTGCTTAAGTTGCATAAGTGCGATCTGATCTGCAGACTTACGAGCTTCAATTGCTAGATCTGTATTAATCTTAATGAGATTTTTCATTTCTTCATTAGGTTTAATTTTTTCCAATTGACGTTGATATTCCATCATAGTCTTAGTTGTAGCAACAAGTTCACGCTTAAGATTTTTTGATTCTTCAGCAAATTTATTCTCAAGAAACTCTTGTGCTTTTTCGTTGTTAATAGATTTCTCTACTAAACGTTCTTTCGATTTTTTAAGCTCATATTCAAGATACGTAATTTTGTTCTCATAAAGCTTCTGTTGTTGCTCAAGAAGTTTTGTAAGATACATTATCTTTGCTTCTTTCTGTGTCTCTGTTTTTTCCTCTGAATTTATTGAAGTGAATCCAAGAGTGCGCTCTTTACCAGCGTCAGTCCAATATGTTTCAAACGCCATGATTGGCGAGGCAAGTACAACGGTCATTGCAGTAAGAACGAGTAAGCGCGCTTTCATAAGTCTTTCCTTTTTAGAAGTCGGTCTTTGAAAACATTTCGGAGCTTGGAGGAGAATACTTTAGGAAAAAGATATATTATTTGACCATTTCAGGTTTGGGGTTCCAATTTTCAGCAGCTTCACCAGTGAACGTAGAATGTAGGACTCGAGACTGAGAATCGAGAATTGTTAGAAGAAGAATTTCTCTCTCTCTTTCAGTGCATAGTTCTCCACAGGCCTTCAGCATTTCAGAGACGACCTGAGCACTTACCGTATAAGGACCATTGCTGTTTTCATCACAGGCATAGAGGCCTTCCAAGTCATGTCCACGAGGACATAGAGCATGAACGTAAGCAAGACTTTCAGCATGACCATCACTATGGCGAGCTTCATGAAAAAGAACGCCTAGACGGTGAATGCTGTTTGCAATTGAATCTGGATCATTGTTATTTATGTTAAAGCGGCGATTAAAGAGCCCTTCACCAATTTGCAGAATTCCTACGCGTGGAGAGTTTACGATGATTGTTTTAGTACTAAAGAGACCATTGGGTAGTTTGAACTTTAGAAGTTGTTTGTTCTTTTTCCCTTCAAGATAAATTGATGCGCCGGCATTTGTCATGACTACGAGAGGGGAAAGTCCATCATCTTCTTGTTCAGCTTCTTCTTCTGGGTTATTGAGTGAGTAAGGAGTAATATCAGCGAACGGATAAGTCACATTTTCTTTGTGCACCAGAATGCTTTCTTGTTTAAAAATTTTTCTTGGTGAAAACGCTCTTTCATCAATGATGACTGAGACTCTTTTTTGCAGCCAATGTTCTAGTTCTAGGGCATTGAGTTCTTCGATTCCTAAAAGTGAAAGTACATCTCGATGGTTTTCAGAAGATTGAAACTGCAGAAGCTTCATGCGTTCTATGTCTTTTATCAGCGTTTTTTTATGGGCCTTAGGAACCTTGCTGGAAAAGGTAAAAGCATGGGACTTTTGGGCCGCCATAAGCGCCATGAATATTAAACAGAAAATAAGGAGCGATTGTTTTAAAATTCCCATAGTTAAGTAAGAATAGCCCTTCTTCTGATTGAGGAGAATAGGACCGGGTAATTCTTTCAGTCCTGTCTAATTTTTAGGATGGGTTATCCGATAAGCAACCTATGAAAAAGACACTCCTAACTATTCCACTGGCCCTTATACTTACTCTCAACTCTTGTACGTTTTCTCCTCCTATGGAGTCGAGTGTTTCAAGAGTTATTGCCAATTCAAAAATCGATCAATTGGTTGATGAGTTTAGGGCCCACTACGAAAGTGAGATCAGCCAGGCCCGCAAGTCAGAGATTTCTATTCTTCAAGAAAACTTAGTTAAGTATCTAATTGCCGCCACTAATTCTCCTGAAGCCCATAGAGTTCAAATCTATCGCGAAGCCACTCATTATTTTAATAGAATTTATCCTTTGGTTCTCAATAACATCCGTGAAGAGAAAAAAGGTGGGAAGATATTCACAGAAATCGTGAAGGCACCATTATGGACTTTGAAAGATGAACTCGAATATCTCAACACAGAAGCCAACAAGCATTCTGCCCCAATAGTAAAAGTCGATCTTATTGAAGGGATGAAAATGCTTTCACCTTTCTATAAAGAATTGAATGCAGAATCTCGCCAACGCTTGAATCAAGAATACAGTAATAATGTCTCGAAAGTTTTTGGACAAGATTTTGATCTTCATCCTTCATTTGAAGAGATTGATGAGCTGTTATCAAAAGAAGGAAATGAAAAAGAAAAAATTAATAGTATCGTTGCTCTTGTTGAGAAAAAACTCAGCAAGCATGAGCAAAAAATCCGCAAGCTAGGATCTGAAATCGCCAAGAGTGGACAAGTGGACATGAAAAACGTTCAAATCCGTCTCGTCGTGCGCTTCATGGATTACTACTTCAACAAGATTGATGATTCAGTTATTAAAACCATTCTCTCTGAACTTGTAAGTGCTGGTGGAAAACTTCCTGAAGAAGAAGTGATGAAAATTATCTTCAAAAACACAGGACCAGGTCTCGGAAAGGTCCTCCAACAAATTGGAAAAGAAAAAGGAGTGGGGGGAGAGTTCTCTAAATTGATGAGTGTTCTTGAGTCATCAGGAAAAGAAGTTCCTTATCATCTCGTCAAAAGAGTTATTGAAACCGATCTAGGTGGATTTGAGGTGAAGAGCGTTGAAGCAAGGCCTCTCGGTACAGGTACAATTGCTCAGGTAAATAAAGCTAAACTTTGGGATGAAAATGTTGAAAAAGAGGTGGCCCTCCGTTTTCGCAAACCGGGTGTCGAACAGCGCTGTAAAGAAGATATAAAAATTCTTCGTCAATTTGTTCCCGACAATGAAGCACTTTTCAGAGAAGAGGGAGTTGAGGATACAAAAGTTATCTCGACACTCATTGATAGTGTAGAAAAATTCTTAGACGAAGAAGTTGATTTCCAGATCGCAGTTGAAAAGCAAAAGAAGGCCTACGAAATTTATAACCGATCAGTTAAAGTGGCGGCCAATGCTAAATTTGAAATGCTAGAAATGAAAGTTCCCAATGTGTATACCCCACCGAAAGGTAAGTCGAATTTGCACATACAGGAATTTGCTACGGGGGGAGTGAAGTTTGCTGATCTTACAGATGTCGCTACTAAAAAAATAGTTGCTCAAGAAATGATCCGCATGTGGTTTGAAGAAGCGCTTTTTAAATCTGGCTTTTTGAATGCCGATCTTCATCAGGGTAATTTTCGAGTTGTACTTATCGAAGAAAATAACAAAATAAAAGTACTCCTTTATGATTTTGGTCTTTCTTCAACACTTACAAAAGAAGATCAAAGGGCCTTTCTCCTATTAGGAGCGGGGGCGCACTTAAAATCACCTAAAATCATCAGTGAAGGTTTGCTGGCATCAATGCAAACGAATGATGCTGCTTTGAAAGCAAAACTCATCAAAGATATTAAAGAGGAGATGGCCATTTCTCCGTCGAAAAAAGCCGAGGATTGGGTTGCTTGGTGTGTACAGAAGAACTACTTCGTTTCAGATAAGTTAGGGGCGTTTGCACGTGGATCGTTGCTTTTGAAGCAATTGCCAGAGAGCGTTGGTGACACGGAGATGTTTAAAGACACAATTGTTAAGAGTGCATTTAAAAATCTCACACACTCATTCGCTGATCGCGATTATGATTATCCACTGAAGAAAATAGACCTTTTAAAAATTGGGCTTACAGCTGGGCATAGATCATGTGTTGATCTAATTAGTCGTTTTTTTGGCAAATGATTGCGTAAGAACTAAACTTCGTTATACTAAGTATAATGAAAGAAAATCTTAAAGTCCTTTTAGTTGATGACGATCCCGGTTTACTTGAAATTTTTCAAGAAGCTCTCGAGGATCTTTCCTTCGTTGTCACGACTGCACTTAGCGGTGAAGAGGGTCAAAAAATACTTTCTTCGCAAAAACATCATTGTTTAATAACAGATATTTCCATGACAGGAATGTCGGGTGTGGAGCTCGTTACATCACTTCGAGATGCTGGGAGCGAAATTCCAGTTTACTTTATCACTGGTTATTCAGATTATTCACGTGAAAAATTAAACGACTTAAAACCAAAGGCCATTATATTTAAACCGTTTGATGTTGAAGAAGCGGCCCTTCTAATAAAGAACCACTTCCTTAGATCATAACCAAAAATCTTTATGATAATCGAATCGGCAATCACTCTTCACCTGCTGAAGGTAGTGGTGAATTGTCGGAGAAAATTGAAACTCAGGAAAGATATACATTCCCCAGAGATGAGAAGCGAGCATGATATCCATAATGGTTAACTCTTCATGCTTGAAATAAGGTTCAAGGTTGGGTTCTACTTTTTCTTCGAGAATGGTTTCAAGGGCCGTGATGAAGGTCTTTTTATTCTTGATGAGGTCTTTAAAAGGTCCGCGCTTTACTTCTTTTTTAGTCTGAAAATACTGGCGAGAACTTTCATTAAATTCAGGAGTCCATATCCAGTATGGCATGCAGAGGGAGTGAACTTGTTTTCCGATCTCATCAAGCAAAGCTTCAAATTCTGCAGCCTGAGGTTCGTACACTGACCATTTCAAACGCTGATATGTATCCTGAGATTTTAATATATCGAGGCTCTCATTCATGGCCTTCCCGTTTTCATCCACGAGGATTGGGAGCATCTTTTTTCCAGTCAGTTCAATCGGTGTTTTTTCGTCATCATAGGGTACGACGATTGATTCGTAATCCTTACGAAGAAGACCTAAACCCATGCGGACGCGTAGACAAAAAGGACAATGGACATAATGGTAGAGTTTCATAGTTGGTTAATTGGGACAGAAAAATTCAATTGTTTATAGTTTAGATATATTACACCGATAAAAAACTCATGAAAAGTTTAATCCTTTTAGCATTGCCTCTGACATTATCAGCACAAGAACTGGAAAATGGTTTCAAGGGGCCGACCAATGAAGATCTGATGAATATTTCTTTCAATTTTATTGAAGAGTCACAGAAGATCATGGCGCAGACTAAAAAGGGTAGAGGTGAAGAAGATTGCGATAAAAATGGTGCGCCCAAAAAAGAAGTTGAAGTTGCTAAAACCACGACTAATGAAGTCGTCTGTTTATGTGAATTGCCTCCTGAGCAGCAAGGTCTTTTGTATTCGCTCATTGGTGATAAAAAAAGTACAGGTCTCACTTTGAAGAATGGTAATGATAATTTTCTTCACGGCGTGTTCCAGTTGAATGAAGATTTAGCAAAAATAGATGGTGATGACCGCGGACGTACAGTTAACTTCGGTGGAGAGTATAAAATCATAGGAACAAAGGGATCACTAGAATTAAAAGTAGATTCTACGGGCTTTGGAAAATTTGATCGCTCATCTGGATATTCAAGGGACTCTGAGGGAAAGTACTTCCTCAACTTTCATGAGAAAAACACACTTGATCTTCGTTATGATCTTTTTGGTGATGAAAAGAGAGATGGAAAAAATTCGTCGAAAGGTTACTCTTTATTTGAATTTAATCTCACTCATCAAACTGATAAAGGACGCCTTAGCAAAGAACTACAAGACTGGTGGCACGAGTTCAACCGCAATCAATTAGGAATGAACATTATCCGCTACAATTACGTGAAGGAACATCCGGACAGTACCAGTGTGCGATTTATGGCCGGTATTGGAAAAGAATGGCTCACGAATATTGGAAATTGGACGTGTCTCACAAAAGCTGAAATTAAAGGCGGGATGACGCTGACAAAATCATCTGCATCTCCTGAAATTGGAGTGAAAGGTGAAACAACTTTAACTCATAAAAGTGCACCATGGGTGGCGCTTTCAGCTTGGGCCCAAGCAACAGCAGGTTATGAGGGAAAGGCCACTGAAGGTGGACTCATGATGAGGTTCCCAATCAAGAAAAAAGATTACATCATCGAGCCTTTCATGGGGATTGAAAGACATCGTACCGCCCTTGATAAAAAATACGGAAACCCTGGCAAACAATACGAAAACTACCATGTTTTTGGCGTGACAATCAGGTATTAAATTTCTAATCTCATAGACTATGAGAAGTATTCCGAAGGCCATGTCTGCTCTTTTTTGGACCCAGTTCTATGGTGCCCTCAACGATAATCTTTTTAAAAATGCATTGGTTATTCTTATCACTTATAGAAGTGTAACGTTGATGGGACTAAACTCCGGAACGCTTGTTGCTTTTTGCGGAGGTCTTTTCATTCTCCCTTTTCTTCTTTTTTCAGCAACGGCCGGTCAGTTAGCAGATAAATTTGAAAAGAGCTGGCTTGTCGTAAGAATTAAAGAATGTGAAGTTGTCATCGGCATACTAGGGGCCATTGGACTCATGATCAACAGCTATCCGTTAATGTTATTCGTGCTTTTTCTTTTTGGTCTGCAATCAACATTTTTCGGACCTCTTAAATATTCACTTATTCCACATTATTCAACGATTGATAAACTCACTTTTTCAAATGCGCTTGTTTCATCAGGAACTTTTTGTGCCATTTTATTAGGAACGATAATTGGAGGAGTGGTCGCCAGTTTTCAGAATAATCTCTGGCCGCTTATCTTTGTTCTCCTTATTTTTTCATTTCTCAATCTTTGGTATGCGTGGAAACTGCCGGCCGTGAAAAGAGATGAAGTTAAAGCAAGTAAAATCAAAATTGATTTCAATACATACACTTCAAGTAAAGACATACTAAAACTGGCCATGGGGCAGAGACGTATTGCTTATCTTATCCTTGGATTATCATGGTTTTGGTTTTTGGGTGCCGGATTACTTTCTCTTCTTCCTCTGATTGCGAAAAACATATTTAATGGAAGCGAAAATCTCGCGACCTTTATGCTTTTTATGTTCACAATCGGAATGGGAATTGGTCCATTTGTTTTAGAAAAGATATTTAGAGGACGAGTTCCACGTTGGGTTATTCCTGTGAGTTTGTTACTCCTTACATTGAGTCTTTTTGATGCGGCCTATGCGATCAAGACAGCAAATAAACAAAGCTTTCTCCTAAGCTTGCTGCCGCCGCAAACACTCGGACAATACTTCAAGCTTGATATGAGTGTGAGGACTATTTCTGATTTATTCATGCTTTCTTTTTTTGGGGGAATGTTTACGGTCAGCCAATTCACCGAACTTCAAAGAGTGACTGCAGTTGAAGAGTTATCGCGGGTTGTGGCCGCAAATAATATTGTAAATTCTTTAATGATGGTGATGGTGTCAGTTCTTTTAATGATTCTGCATCAACAACAATTCCCACTACATGTTATCATGGTCATATTGGGCATGCTGAATATTGGGATGTGTGTATTACTGCTCTTTTTTTACAAAGAAGAATTTAATAAGTTTTTACGTTTTTAAGGTCATTGGATATGCCAACAAAAAAGAAAAAGGCCATCGTTGTCGATCTAGATGGAACACTTTGTGATGTTGAACATCGCATTCACCACGTAAAGGGTCCGAAAAAAAACTGGAAGGCCTTTAATGAATCTATTATTCACGATACGATTTACGAATGGTGTTCAGAATTAATTTCGGCCATGAGAGATCGCGGGTACGAAATCATTTTTGTTACTGGTCGCTCTGAAGATTACCGTGAGCACACCACAAACTGGTTGTCTAAACACAACGTAGACTTCAATCATCTTTACATGCGTGCAGAACGTGATTTTCGAGAAGATTGCGATGTGAAAGAAGATTTGTATCGCGAATTTATCGAACCTCATTACAACGTTCTTTTTGTGGTTGATGATCGCATGAGTGTTGTCGAACGCTGGCGCAAGATGGGGTTGGTTTGTTTGCAGTGCGCACCAGGTAATTTCTAAGTAAAAATTTTTGTGTTTATGGCCACGTTGAGTTAGCCTAATCCTATAAATCATTTTTAAAGGAAGGCATTCATGAAGAACACCCTCGTTTATTCTCTTATTCTCCTCTCACTTGTTGGGTGCGAGATTTCTTCTAAAGATACTAAGAAAGTTACAGAGCAACCAAACTTTGGCGGAATGGAGCTTCCTACATCTAAAGAGTTTACATTCACGGAACTGGAAATCGGTCGTCGCATTTGTAAAAATCTCGAAAGCAAGAAAGCGCTATTGGAAGCTTATCGCCTTGATACAAGCAAGAAGATTGTCTTTAAAGCTCAATCTCAATCTTGCTCCCAAGCGAAATTAGCAGCAATGGATGACCTATTCGCAGCTACTATTATTTTAGCTGGTGTTGATTACGAATTATCTGTTCCGGATAGAAGTGGATATATGAGCGACATTATCACTACTCAAAGTGGCGTGATGAAAGAAGTGTGTGAAGAAATTACATCAAATGATAAAGTTCTTCGTCAGCTGCCAATCAGCAACTCAAACTTCGTCGTTAAATTTTTAGTGAAAGATAGCTTTGACCGTGTAGAAATCTCTCAATACTCACCTGATGGCCGTGGAGGATATGCCTTCAACAATGTTGAAGGAATCAGTTTTGTGAGCACGGTGAAACAAGGACCGAAAGAATTTTTTGGATTCGAGAAGGAGCGTAGTCGTTACACTCCTTGCCCGGGAAAAACGCATCCATCATTTTATATTCAAACTTGGATGAGAGATACGACACTCTAATTTGATTAGAGTGTCTTATACGCCTTAATAATTCCAGCTGCAGAGAGATCAAAACGAGCATAAAGCTGGTCTGCTTTGTAAGCAGACTGGCCAAATTCTCCGCCGATCCCCAATGACTTCACTTTAAAATCGATATTTTTAAGTTTAAGTGCGTGAACAATCATCGCGCCCATTCCACCAATCACTTGGTGATCTTCAATCGTAATAAGTTTGCCATTTGTTTTCGCAACCGCTCCACCAATCGTTTCAAGATCAACGTGATTGATGAATGAATTGTTGATAACAGTTGCAGAGACGCCTTGAGCTTTAAGTTCCGTCGCAGCTTGAAGGGCCTTTGCAACCATTGGTCCTGCTGCCACGATTGTAACATCAGATCCAGTTGTCAATACTTGAGCTTTATTCCAATCATAAGTCATCCCATCAACGTAACTTACAGGATGATTTTCTCTTCCTAAAAAGAAAACTGTTGAAGGAGGAACTCGTCCAGCTTCTCTTTCTTTTGCGAAGTTTGTGATTGCTTTATACATGAGTGCTTCTGCTTCCGATGAACAGGCACAGTTCACGACTTCGAGGTGTGGAATTCCCGAAAGGGCCGAGAAGTAAGTTGTGGCCTGGTGGCTGGCTCCGTCAGCTGCATCTTGAAATCCTGTGTGCGAAAAAAGTGCAATCACTGGTCCTTCCGAAAGCCCGGCCATAATGAAAGGAAGATTTCCTTTTGTGATCCCGAATTGTGCGAAAGTATCGACGATGGGAATGAGTCCTGCTTTTGAAAGTCCAATCGCTGATGAAACCATGTTGGCCTCAGCAATACCGATATCAACGTAGTTGTTTGGAAATTCTTTATGAAACGCTTTGATCCCTGTTGAGCTCTGAAGATCTGATGAAACTGAATAAACAGGGTAGCCTTCTTTGGCCGCACGAATGGCTGCGCGAGCAAAACCATCTTGAACTTTTTCAGTCTTAACAGCAGAAGAAGAACCTTCTTTTGGAGCTGGTTTTGTTCCGTGAATATCTTTAATCCATCTTACAAATTCTTCAGGAGCATCGTTATGATAAATTTCCTGCACAAAAGCTTCTAATTTATCGTCATAAGATGAAAGAGGGTAGCCGTGACCGCCACTTGCGCTTTCCATAGTCGATTTAACACCAAAACCTTTTACAGTTTTGAAAACGATGGCCACGGGTTGCGATGGATTGGCACTAGCATCGCTTAAACCTTTTTCAATGCTGGTAAAAACTTTTTGAAGATCATTTCCTTCTTCAACGCGAACAACATTCCAGCCAAGCGCTGAAAGTGCATTAAATGTTGGTGTCATTGAGTATGAATCAGCATCAATTCTTCCACCAAGTTTTGTATTGTTGTCTGAGATTAAAAGAACAAAGGGATTCATTTTATTTTTTGAAGCGAGACCAGGAATGGCGGCGAACGATTCACGCGCTTCACCTTCCATCGCCCCACCATCTGACAGGACACACACAGTGACTCTTTGATTGCCGATAATTTTGTCTGCCATGCAAAGACCTTGGGCCTGAGGGAGTCCAGATCCTAAAGGTCCGTTAGAAATGTAAACGCCTTGAGGATTGAGGTGAGTTTCACCGTGACCTGTGAGTTTACTTTCAATGGAACGGAATTTTTTCAGATCATCAAAAGTGAGATTATCGAATCCATAATTGGCACGTAGGGCATAGATTCCGTTTTCAGCATGTCCAGCATCGTTGACGAAGTTAAACTGCTCATACCATTTTTCATTTTTATTTTTAAACATGATTCCATGTAGCGCTGACATCATCTCAGCAAAGGCCGCAGGGCCTCCCCAGTGAGCGGCAGCTCCACCAATCGTTGCATGTTGATTCATAAGTGCCACAAGCGCTCTCGTTGCACGCGGATCAGCGACAACAATTTCTTGTCCATTTTTATCTTTGACTATCGCTTTGTACTTAGGTGTGTTGTGTGGTGTAGGGGCGAGTTTATTCACAAGCTTTAAAGGTTTAATCATATGTGGGGTCCTGTGGTTATAGTTTAGACAGGCAAAAGTTTAAGGCAAAATACCTGATTTATCCACGTTCTTATTTTCTTATATTTTCCCTCTGATCCACCTGAAAGAAGATGAGAAGTTCACTTTCCCAAAAGAACTAAAGAATAGGGGCAGTTTTGTCGATAAAATCTGTTGCGAGGTGCAAAAATGTGCGAAGTCTGTCAGTCCGAAGGTAAAGATTCACGTTTTCTTAATGGGTCAAAGGGTTACATGTACACCAATCATTTGTACAAGGTCTTTCGAAATGCAGTTGCGCCAGTAAAGCTTTGTTATGTTCATTCCATCGACCTTTTCATGTTAGGGGAAAAACGCTTTTTACGCGAGCATCTTCAATTCGCGCGCAAACTCGCTACACGGTCAAAAAATGCTGAGTCAAGCAACAGTCCATTTGGCTTTTAAGCGATTCGTTCTTACAATAAGTGAATGGAAATAAATCATAATGTCCTTCACGCAAAAAGTTTTATTAACAACGAATGGGTAGGTCACGCCACTCATAATTATCTTGTTGTTCATCACAAGTTCGATCAAACTCCTCTTGCTCACGTGACCTATGCAGATCCCTCTGAAGTTCAATTTGCTGTTGCAACGGCCGTCTCAGGCTTTCAAGAGTTCTCAAAACTCTCAGGAGCTGAACGAAGAGAATTTCTCTTAAAAATTCGCGAAGGTCTCTCTATCGAAAAAGATAAATTTATCAATTTGATTGTTTCGGAAGCGGGCAAGCCTGTTGATTACGCTCGGGTGGAGATTGATCGCTGTTTATTTATTTTGCAAACAGCGGCCGATGAAGCTGTGCGATTTAGCGGTGAAGTTGTTCCAATGGATTTTGGAATTGGAATTGGTAAAACCGCGATGACAAAACGTTTTCCTATTGGGCCCGTTCTTGCGATGAGCCCCTTTAATTTTCCTCTTTCTCTGGCCCTTCATAAAATTGCACCAGCGCTTGCTGTTGGTTGCTCGGTCATTCTAAAACCCTCTCCGTACACTCCACTCACTGCTCTCGCGTTTGCCTCTCTTTGTAAAAAAATTGGGCTTCCCGCAGGTGTCGTGAATGTTGTTATTTGTTCAAACGATGATGTAGCCCTCATGCTTAAAGATGAACGCATAAAAATGCTTTCATTCACCGGTTCAGCCCAAGTGGGCTGGATGCTGAAAGAAAAAGCTGGCAAGAAAAAAGTAACTCTGGAGTTAGGTGGAAACGCTGCTGTGATCGTCGATCGTAGTGCAAATCTTGCTGAAGCGGCCAAAGCTATTGTTCAAGGCTCTTTTCTTTTTTCCGGGCAAGTTTGTATTTCCATTCAGAGAATTTATGTCGATCATTCTGTCTTCGATGAGTTTGTTGAACTCTTTAAAGCAGAAGTTCAAAATATTAAAATCGGAGCCCCTCATGAAACGGGAGTTTTAGTGGGGCCGATCATTGATCGCCAACATCATGACCGTATCCATGGTTGGATTCAAGAAGCGATTAATGAAGGAGCTGAACTGCTTTTAGGTGGGGTCTCTTTCGATCCTGAACGCAATATTTATTCACCGACATTACTCACCAAAACTCAAGGCCACATGAAAGTGGTGTCCGAAGAAGTTTTCGGGCCAGTGGCCATCATTGAAAAAGTTCAATATTTCGATGAAGTCATTCGCGAAGTAAACAAATCAAAATATGGATTGCAAGCAGGTTTGTTTACCAATCAAATCTCCCAAATGAAGTATGCTCATGAAAATCTGGAAGTTGGTGCTCTCATCATTAATGGTGTTCCGGGTTTCCGCGTGGATTCTATGCCCTACGGAGGAGTTAAAGAATCCGGTATGGGAAGGGAAGGCGTGCGCTACACTATGGAAGACATGACTGAACAGCGCCTTCTTGTTTATTAATTCATTCTAATTGCGAATAATTTCTGGTAAAATCCTGACTCACAACTTTTCTGGAGATTCCGATGACTGTTCGCGTTCGCTTTGCTCCTTCACCGACTGGTTATTTGCACATTGGTGGTGCAAGAACAGCTATGTACAATTACCTTTTTGCTAAGGCGATGGGTGGAAAATATATTCTTCGTATTGAAGATACAGATACGGAGCGCTCGGAACGAAAATTTGAAGAAGCTCAGATTGAAGATTTGAAGTGGCTCGATATTATGCACGATGAAGGACCAGATGTCGGTGGCGACTACGGGCCTTACCGTCAATCGGAACGACTGCATATTTACAAAGAATATACTGATAAACTTTTGAAAGAGAAAAAAGCTTACCGCTGTTTTTGTACAGAAGAAGTTCTTGAAGAAAAGAAAAATGCAGCTGTCGAAAAAAATCTTTCTCCCCATTACGATGGAACGTGCAGAAATTTATCTACAGCTCAAGTCGAAGAGAATATGAAGAAAGGGATTCCTTCGGTTATCCGTTGTATTACTCCAAAAAAATCATATTCATTTGTCGATAAAGTTCGTGAAGAAGTGACATTCCCGGAAGATATGGTGGGAGACTTCGTTATCGTGCGTGGAAATGATATTCCCGTTTATAACTTTGCCGTTGTTATCGACGACATGACCATGAAAATTTCTCACGTTATTCGCGCAGAAGAACATTTAAACAATACTCTTAGACAGCTTATTTTATATGAAGCTTTTGGGGCCACTCCTCCAACGTTCTGTCACGTTTCACTCTTGATTGGTCAAGATCGCCAGAAACTTTCTAAGCGTCACGGAGCAACTTCTGTTCGTCTCTATCAAGAACAAAATTATCTTCCTTCGGCCATGCTCAATTATCTTCTGCAATTAGGTTGGTCGCATCCGGAAGAAAAAGATATTTTTGACATTCACACATTGGGTCCTATTTTTAATCTGGATCGCTTCACAAAATCGGCAGCGATTTATGACATCGTTAAACTCAACCACATCAATGGAGCGCATTTAAGACTTCTTCCTACTGAAAAATTAGTGGCAGAAGTTGAAAAAGTACTTCCGGCGGATCACCCCTTTCATAAGATGAGCAGTGACTGGAAAGCTCGTTGCGTAACTCTCTCAAAAGAGAAAATGGATTTTTACAAAGACATCATTCCACTCCTTAAACTTTATTTTGACTGCGAAGTTTCAGAAGACGCTGATTTTAAAGAGGCCATAAGCTGGGAAACAACTCCTCAAATTCGCGACTACCTTTTGGGTGAAGTGAAAAAAGCTCGTGCCGCAGGAAAAGAATTTGTCACTGAAGCTGAATACACAGAGTGGAGTAACCACGTTAAAGGGGAATTGAAGATTAAAGGGAAGCAGCTTTTTATGGGAATCAGGGCCGTATTGACCTTGCAGGCCCACGGATCTGACTTGAAATTCATAATTCCGCTGACCCCGATCAGTGTTTTAGAGAAAAGACTCACGACTGTTTAAAAAATTCTTACACGTCCTACGTATCCCTTGTGAATACGACCATCACTATGGTGTAATTCCAAGGGATTTCCGGAGGACTCATGATTCTAAAATTCTTAATGTGTTTATCACTTTCAACATCGGTCTTTGCCGCCCCTGATTGGAGTGAAAACGCCTCAGTTGTTCCAGGTGAAAACCGCGCCAATATTTTTGAACTTCCTGCGGATCAAATTGAATCGACAAAAATGCAGGGATACGTTCACGCGATGAAATATCCTGTGACAGTAACCGGCCTTCTGATCCCGTATAAACCGCTTTTAAACTTCTTTGCGGCCGACGAGACAAATGGGTTACGTAAACTCATGCTCGAGCTTGGATCGGCCTATACGGGCTTTAAAAGTGAAAAGGAATTGTATGAGTGGTTGGGATTAGCTCCTGTCAATTCTCCGAGTGCCGTTGGTATTTATAAAATGCCACTACCGAATGGAAAAGTGGACCAGTTTTACACGGGTGCAGGGATCATCAAAAATAAAAACGGTGAAGGTTTAACGTTTAGTTGTTTTGCCTGCCATGCTCAAAACATGTTTGGAACAACAGTCATGGGACTCACAAACAAACGTCCTCATGCAAATAAATTTTTCCACATGGCCCGCAAAACTGTTCCTAAGATTCCGACGCTTCTTTTTGGTGCTTCGACAAACTCAACTCTCGGTGAGATGAGAATGTTTGAACGTACGAAAAAAAATCTCGTGTCTGTAAGTGCAACAGTTCCGCAGGTCCTAGGTCTAGATACATCTTTACCACAAGTGGCCCTTTCTCTTGCTCACAGAAATGATGACGAGATCGCAAGTAAAAATCCCAATCTGGAAAAATATCCTCGTCACAATGAACTAGCGACCTACATTGCTGATTCAAAACCACTTCCATGGTGGAACCTAAAATACAAAACTCGCTGGCTGGCCGACGGCTCAATTGTTTCCGGAAATCCTATTCTCACAAACTTTTTATGGAATGAATTGGGACGCGGTACGGATCTGGTTGAACTTGAACAGTGGATGAAGGACAACAAAAAAACTATTGATGAATTAACAGCGGCCGCTTTTGCGACTGAAGCTCCTCGTTACACTGACTTTTTCCCTGAGCACACCATTGATCTAAATAGGGCCAAACGCGGAGAAAAACTTTTTAATGAATCATGTATGAAATGTCATGGTGAATACCAAAAAGTTTGGTCGCTTGAAGGTAGTGAATCTCTTTCAACGACCGAAGCTTCAAAAACAATGAAAGTCATCTATCATGAAAAAACGAAGGTTTTAGATGTTGGAACAGATCCGCAGAGATATGAAGGGATCAAGTTTTTTGCTGAAGCCCTCAATGATTTAAAAATTTCTAAATGGATGCAAACTAGAGTTGAACCTCAAGTAGGTTATGTCCCACCTCCGCTCGTGGGAATTTGGGCGCGCTATCCCTACTTCCACAATAATTCGATTCCCAACTTATGCGCACTACTTACACCAGAAAATGCTCGTCCAAAAACTTGGATTCAAGGTCCGGCCGTTAATAAAGCAACTGACTTTGATTTAGAATGTGTGGGATATCCAGTGGGCGATAAAATTCCAAAGGCCTGGCTTAAAGATGTTGAGGCAAAATTCGATGCTACGAAGCCAGGGCTTAAAAATAGTGGTCACACAAAAATGCTTTTCAAAGAAGACGGTTCAGAGAAGTTTTCAGCGGAAGATAAAAAAGACTTAATTCAATTTTTAAAGACGTTATAAAAATAGGCCCTTCTCCATATGAAAGGATAGAAGGGCCTTTTTTAAGACTAATTAGTTTTGAAACCGTATTTATCTAGGATTTTTTTCATTGCACCTGAAGTTTTCATTTGCTCTAGAGCTGAAACGAATTTCTTTAAAGTTGCGTCGTCGACTGATTTTTTAGAAAAATAAATACCAAAGTCATCTGACTTAACTGTAAACATTGTCTTCAAGTTGCTTACTGAATTTTTCTTGCTTACATAACCAAGCACAGCTTCGTTGATGATGATGGCGCCTTTATCACCAAAGCGGTTAGCACTTACCTTTTTAACGATTGTATCGTTATCTGAATCTTCAATAACTTTTGCACCACCACCGGCCTCAGCAGCAGCAGCAGCAGCTAATTTAGCTGAAGTTGAACTTAAAACAGCTCCAATTGTCCAACCTTTAAGTTCCGAAACGTTTTTTGCTATTTCCGGTCCAGCAGTCACAAGAATCATATCTGATTTGATAAGTGGAGGAGAGAAGTTAGCAAATGAGTCGCGTTCAGCATTTTTTAAAAGGGCCACTACTCCATGAATTTCTCCTGATTCTAAACCAGTGATTGCTCTTTTAAGAGGAACAATTTCGACCTTGCAAGTATCTTTTGTAATCGCACACATCTCGCTGACAATGTCGTTCATTGCCCCGACTGTTTTTCCATTCTCTGTATAATTAAAAGGAGGGTATTCTTGACCTTGAAACTTATATTCGGCCGAAAATCCAATTGTTGAAGAAAGTAGAAGCATGAGAGAAAGGCTTTTCATGTAGAGACTCCTATAAATGTTGTGCTTTATAGGATAAGGGCATTCTGCAAAAGTGTATTTAAAGATATCTTTAAAATGTGACCGAGCAATTAAGTCCGATTAGATAACTTATCAATTTCAATAATGGCATGGTAGAGCGCAAGTCCTACCCAAGCATCAGTAGCAGCATAGCGAAGCTGATCTGGTTTTAAGTCATGAGCTTCCCAATTTGAGAGTTTTGCCTTTTTTGAAAGGGTATGCTTGAGGACCTCTTCTGTCATGCCTTTTAAACCAAAATTCTTTAGGTTGTTGGATTTGGCCATATCCGCAAGCTCAATAAAGTTCCGAGCTTCGAAAGGAAAGACTTTCTGTAGAGATTTGATATCATCCCGAATGGCAACGCCAATTTTTTTGATGCCTGCATTTTCGAAATAGTCTTTAATCAGGGAAAAATCTTTTAAATAGTGAAGGCGAAAGAGCAGAGCATGCTCATCACTGGCCAATTGCAATAAAGAGACGTGATAGAATTCACCCTTCTTAAAGCTTGGTTTGGTCTCAGTGTCAAAACCCACATGATCCAGACCTTTCAGAAGTTCGAGTGCTGGAGCGATCTCTTCATCCTTCGTGATGGTGATGATTTTCCCTGGAAATTGGGCCTTTGGGAGTATGACTATTGGTTCACTTTTTTGATTCATTGAAATTTTACCTAACTCTTTGTACCATCAAGTCTCCAAAAATACGATTCTTCGGAGAAAAAAAATATGCCTTCTTTTGATCTCGTCTCTAAAACTGACATGATGGAAATGAAAAACGCTCTTGGAATGGCCCAAAAAGAAATCAACGCTCGCTATGATTTCAAAGGCTCAGATGTCACCCTGGAACTCAAAGAAAACGCTATTGAATTACGTGCTGAAGATGATTAAAAAATGAAAGCGGCCCTGGAGATTTTCCGAGGCCA
>CAMLRB010000040.1 GCA_946482295.1 uncultured Bacteriovorax sp.
CCTGCTCTAGCAAATCGAATCGCATTTTCTCCAGGTCCACAACCAAAATCTAAAAGGTGAAGTGTCTCTGCAACTTTTTTTTGTTCTCTTAGAGCAAGTTCAAAACTTCTCCAATAAGAATTCCATGAACGAAATTCACGTCCCGTGATTGGTCCGTCGACAGGAGCGAAATCTATATTTTGATTGAGATCAAAAAAAGATGCATATTTTTCATAATAATCTCTTTCTCGTACCTGTCTCTCTGTCAAAGTTGTCATGCTTCCTCCCTGTGAAAAGCTGATGAACTCTACCAACGGAAATCTTATTTTATGAACAAAATTTTTTCATAAGAAGACATTAGATAACCTTACTAAATGACCTTGCGAATGAGTTTAGTTGCATTAATAACCTTGCGAAAATTTTAACTTGGTCACTCTAATATTTTCAGAAACATTCACAACAATAACCAATCTTCTCTACTGAAAAATACATTTTGCACCGGAACGTATTACCACCATGAAACATGTTTTTTGAAAATAGGGAATAATGTTCCACATGAAAAAAACAAAAATTCTGACACTCCTTAGTTGTGGCGTGCTAGCAAATTCTTTTGCATCAAGCATTGCCGCGGAACCAACAAACCTCGTAACCAATCCAGGCTTCGAATCTGGTTGGACGTCATGGACAAGCTCCGGACAGTCTACAATTGTAACAAGGCCCTATGCGGGCAGTTATGCAATGAGAACTGGAACTGGAATTGGTGGCGTAGTTCAAAATGTGACAACGAAAGTTGCTGCAGGAAAAACTTATACGTTATCTTTCTTTGCTCGATTGGAATCACTCTCGGTTTCATCAGCAATAGGAATAAGATTTAAAAATAGTAATGGAGGCCTTCTTCAAGTCAATAGACTCGTTATTAACTCAACATCTTACAAACAATATTCATTAACAGTAAAAGTACCGACAGGAACAGCAAAAGCAGAAATCTTCACAACTAAAGACACAACAGCAGCTTCTTATTTATTAGCTGATAATTTTTCATTAACAGAAGTTATAACTTCAACGCCGACACCAACACCAACACCAACACCAACACCAGCACCAACACCAGCACCAGCACCAGCACCAGCTCCAGCACCAGCTCCAGCACCAGCTCCAGCTCCAGCACCAGCTCCAGCTCCAGCTCCAGCGCCAGCACCAGTACCGATGCCAACGCCGACGCCTCAAACAGGATATCTTCCAATGGGAATTGGAGGAGGAGGAGCAATGAGTGGTGTTTCAATTTCTCCTTACACAAATTTGTGGTTTGTAGGAACTGATATGGGAACACTTTTTAGAAGTACCGATCTTGGTCAATCATGGGTTCCAGTTAATCATCAACAGGCCGTTTTTGATTCTGATCTCACTCGTGCAGTGAGTGTAGGATTTGCTGCTGATGGTGTGACAGTATTCCACGCTTCAGCAGGTGTGAATCCAACTCGTTCAACTGACGGTGGTATTACATTCGCAAAAATTACAATGCCTCTTCAGTCAGGGGAATACATAAAATATTTCCATCCAGATAGTTCTAACTCAAATGTTATGTACGTAGGTACAACCAAAGGTCTTCTCAAATCTTCGGATAAAGGGACAAGCTGGACTCGTCTTGCCGGAATTGCCGAAGCTGCAGTTGGAACTTTCATTGACCAAACATCTGGAACTAAACGTGTTTATCAGGCCACACCAACGAAAATTCTCTACTCTGATAATGGAGGAGCAAGTTTTAATATTCTTCAATCTGCTACAGTAGGTGCAATTCGCCAATTTGCGGGAGGGGCTGACTCTTCAGGTGTCACACTAACGTTTGCAGATACTGATGGATCTAATGCCTGTTCTTGGGTGTATGGTTACTTGAGCGATTGGGGGCAAACAGCTATCAATGATACTGTTGCTAATTGTGGATATGCTTGGGTTAGTAAAAACGGAAGTACTTTCACTAAGACGAATCAAACAGTAGGGGAACATTTAGAAATGGCCGAGAACGATGCTTCTACTATTTACTCGGCCGGAGCTCGTAAATGGATTCGCCAGTATGGTACAAAAGTCCACGTTTCTCATGATAAAGGTTCTACATGGTCTCTTAAATTGAATCAAATCAATTACGATGTCATTCCTTTTGCACCATGGCCTTCAGATAAACTTGAATGGTCAGCTGTTGCTCTAGATGTAGGTTGGTGGGATAACGGTTACGAAAGTTTTTCTGTTAACCTTCGTAACTCAAATGTAGCTGCTGGTTCTGGATATTTCTTTGTCCACTCAACACTTAATGGTGGTGAGAATTGGTTAGCTCCATTTACTAAATACATGGGGTCAGGAACTCCTGTAAAACAAGGCCAATGGAAATCGCGCGGTCTTGAAGTTACTTCTGTCTATAAAACAGAATTTCATCCGACAAATCCAAACATTGTTTACGGTGCTATGGCAGATGTTGGTGGTATCGTTTCTGAAGATGCGGCCAATAGTTTCCGTATTACCAAAACATCATACAACAGTTTGTACGACTTTTCGTTCAACCAATATGACGACAATGTGGCCTATGCAGCAGCAGGTAGTTTACATGATTACCCAAATGAGTGGCGTGCAAATGCTTACAAAGGTGAAGGGGGAATTTATAAAACATCTAACCGCGGACGTTCATGGACTCGTTTAACTCCTAACGATACAACGTATAACCGTCAGTTCCTCTCAGTAGGCTATGATTCGAGAAATGGCATCATCTACGGTGGATCTCATGAGACGGGTATCATTCGTTCAACAAATGGTGGTACATCGTGGGCAGCTTTTAACAATGGACTACCTGCAGGAAATAAAATTATTCCTCAGATCGAAGTTGATCCTAATACTGGTAACGTCTATGCACTTTTAACTGGAGATGCTCCGACGTTTTCGAATCAGCCGTACACAGGAATTTATTTCCTTGATGTCGCCAACGGTTCAACAACGTGGAGACTGCTAAGAGGAACTGTAAATTATCCAGCGGGAGCAGATGCCGGATATAAAGTTTGGTATTACCCAACTGCATTTGCTATCGACTTCAATAATCCACAAACAATTTGGATGACGGATTATGAGAACAATCGCAACTGGCTTATGACTGGTGTGTGGAAAACAACAAATGGTGGTGCGACTTGGTTACGCGTAAAACAAGCTACCCATCCAACAGGAATCAGCATAGATCCAACTAATGCTAATAAAGTTTATGTGGCCGGTTATTACCAACTTGATGGTCAATGGGGTGACGGTGGTCAGCTCTTCACTAAAGATGGTGGTGCTTCATGGTTTAGAAACGTAGGCCCAGGTATGCAGCGAAATGCTCGCGGTGTAGTGGTAAATCCAGCTGATCCATCGAAGATTTTCTACTCGTACTTTGGTGGAGGAATCCTATACGGAACAAACCCAGCTAACTAAGTTCTTTCAGAAATTTTTTTAAGTGTTTTTCAAAAATGGCCTCCAGAAATGGGGGCTTTTTTAATTGCAGATTCCGAATTCACCGGCGGGTGCATATCGCAGAATGAATTTGTTTTGTTTTTTAGTTTGCGCTTCTATTTCTTCCAGAAGCTTTTCTTCTTCTAAATTATTCTTTGTCTTCGAAAGTCTTTTCCCATATTCCCAGGATCGATCGCGAGTACTGTTCATTGCCCAGCGAATTACCCTATCAACAATTTTTCTATCTAATGGACCGACTCTACATCGTTGAAAGGATCGCATGACTTTTATGAGTGAAGTCATTCGACGATCAAAGATAAGAGCGATTTTTCTATAATCTCTTTGCATTGATGGATCTTTAAAATTTGTTTCAATAGCTGCAAGTGCGATGGGAAGATCACGATTGACATGTGCACTAATTGATAGCAAAAGCTGAATACCAGGTTTAATTTTATTTTCACGATGAGAATTAAAGGCCACTATCCACGAAGGTGAAAGGAAACAAATCTTTTGAAGTGAACAATCGAGTGCGTGTTTATAGAGACTCACATACTTTAGCATGAGTTTGAGAACCCATTCAGGGTTTTCAAATTTCTCTTCAGCAAAAAGTTTTGGCATTTCCAGTGTGACTTGATGATAGATGTTAGCAAAAAGTAAACGTTTATCATGCAGAGGAAGTTGTCTATCAAGACTTTCAAGCCATGCTATATCCTCTTCTATGGATGTAAAATAGTTTGCTTCCGATTGCATTGCAGGAACACGTGCATTTACAGCGGCGATTGAAAGATAAATGATAAGGAATATAACCGTTTTCATCCCGGTGAGGGTAGGAGAAAACTTAATTCAAGTCGATAAGCTCTGCAAAACGTTCCAAGATTTTAATTCAACATTTCCTGTGTTGATTTCAATATAATCAAGACCAATTAGCCATGAGCCAGAATTAAAATATTTTTTTCCATCGGGTAGAGTCATTGAGCCTCGATGGTGAGTGTGTCCAAAAATAACTGCATCAAACCCACGTCTTGTAATTTCATGGGCCGCTTCTGCAAATTCGGGTTGCTCACCAATAATAGCACTTTTTTTTGTTCGAAGTTTGGCGTGAAGTTTTTCTAACTTCATCCATAATTTGTAAAAACTTGGATGAACGGCCAATAAAACACCCGCAAAACGGGTGAGGGCTTCATAAAGATCAGGATAATTTATAAAGAAAGGATCATAGAGATGTCCGTGTTCGATACGGATTCGAGCGTCTGCTGAATGATAATTGAGAAATGGGCAAACTTTTAGAGCGCCCCAATCTTCTAGAAAGTATTCGAGTGTAATATCGTGATTACCAACAATGTAATAAACTTTTCGGCCTAGCCTATCAATCTCTCGCAATGTTTTTACTAATTCCGGCATTTCAATAGCTAACTTATGAAAGGATACTTGGGCAATTTCTAATCCATCCCCGTTAATACAAATGTCGAATCCTTCACGAGCTGCCCACTTTAAAAAATCAATGAGCTCTCTACGACCTTTAGAGAATGGATTACCAAGATGAACATCCGAAATAATGACAAGCTTATTCCCGTTGGCAGATGTGAGCATTTAGTTTTTATCCTGTGGAATATTTTCTGATGAACGGATGAGTGCTTCATCTGATTTGCCATTGAGTGCTTCGATATACTTTTCACTTGAAAATTTCACACGAGCACTGAGCTGCTGGATCATCTCAAAAGCAAAAGTAGGATCGCGACGAATTTTGAGGAGAAACCCTCCAGGTTGCAATATTAATAGTTTAGTTTTGCCTTTTGCATAGGCAGAGGCATAACGAGGAATGCCCTGTAAAAGGGCCATGTCTCCAAAAAAATCACCACGAGAAAATTCAACCATGGTGATTTCGCCATGTGAAGTGTTTTTCTTTATGACTACATTTCCTTCCTGAATGATATAGAGTTCGCGACCTTCGTCGCCTTCCCTAAAGATAACATCATTATTTTCGAAAGTTCGTTCATGTTCATGAGTAAACCTACGGTCTATTTCCATTGGCATTTTTCTCTCCCTATTCAAGTTATTTTATAGCGAAAACAGATGTCCCGCGAGTAGGCAAGTCCCGCAGACAAACTAGACTTTATTGATCAACCCATTTTGCCGATAGGAATTTTATGACTAATTTTTGGATGATTCCATTATTATCATTTTACCTATTAAGCTCACCTGCTTCAGCTGAAGAAGGGGGGGATTTCGCATCGGCGGTAAAATCAGCTGCAAAAAATCCTTTTGCCGTACCAAAAAATAAAAATCATTTTTCTGATACGTTGTCTTTGGATTTTACTGTTATTAAATCTCAATATTTAAAACCAAATGTTCCTATTACTGGATCACCCTGTCAGCCCAATTTTAAAAAGGTAAGTGGCCTTGAAGCTGTTTATAATGTGGCCGGTGCGGTGAATGGACCAGTGAGTGTAATGACTTGTCCTCAAAAAGAAGCATCTATGAGTGAAATCTTTACTCCGATGTTTTGCCGCCAGAGAGAGGCGTGTGCTAATAATATTCTTTTAGGCACTACTCTTCCACATGGAGTCCAAGGCCTCATAAACGAAACAATCGTTGAAGATTTTATTACAAATGAAATTGAGCGCAACATTCATGGTACTGAAAAATTTGAATTACTCTCTCGATATATGAAGAAAAAGCATCCACAACTTGGAGTTTTTTCCTGTACTGATAAATTCAAAGATAATTCGAAAGATGGTAAGTGTAATTCACGTATCAACAATATTTTCAAAAAAATACAAGGTAGATGCTCATTTCATGAAAATTTTTGTTTTTCTACCGTTCGTGAAAAAGAAAATAGTTTTGATACTTTTTTGGAAGAATCTGACTACAGTCCGACGACCAATTTTTTTACCGACTTCTTTCAAAGACGCACCAATGAGAAACTGAGGAAAATTGAGGGTGTTGCAGACACTTCACTTAAAGATCTTGCTCGAATTTTAGAAACACCGGGCACGGCAGAATATGCAAAAAAACGTTTTTTAGAAAAAGTAATTAAGCTTCAGGCAGAAGGAAATCTTGATCCAATTTTTAGTTTCTATGGCGATATAGGTTTAAGCACTTCTGATCAAACGAAAAAAATTAAAGAAAGATTTGAACCTTTTCTCGAAAAGTACTTCAAGGATAAATCAAAAAATGCCCTAGATGAATTGACAAAATTTCAAGGGGTTTTAGGTGATGGATTAGTCGATTCGAATTGCGATGCCTATTCAAGTTACAATAAAATGTGTCTTGAAAGTGAAAAAATCTTAATGGGGAAAAAGGTTGAAACGAGTTTAAAACAAACGCAAAAAAGAAGAGATGAAGATTACAAAAGTAAAATAGATTCTCTAGCTGAGTTTTTACCTGAAAAAGAGGGTGATAAGTTAGATGCCAAGAAAAAGGCCCAGATTCTTTTAGATAGCGCTCGATGTTTGTCATTTGATATGTTTCTTGAAAACAAATCAATCGTCAGAATGAGCGAAAAGTTCTCAGCAAAAATGGAAAATCTCTATACTGTTGGTCTGAATGAACTTAAAAAGCCAGCAAAATTTGTTGATCCAGAAGAAGATGTGCAGACAACTTTAGCGAGTATCAGAAGCTCGGGTGTCAGTTATGGAAATAGTTGGCGATCGACAAATATTGAAAGGCCTACGAAAAGCGAATCATCTTCTTTAGATGAAAAACGCAGTTTCGTGGCCGAACTTCCTAAGAGCAGAGTCTTTGAAGCAAAATCTGATTTTACTGATATTCCACGTTCTAGTGGAAGTGCTATTATTCCAAAGCAAGATTTTATCCAGACGCCAACTGTGCCTCCTGTAGCTCCAGCTCAATCTTTTAATCAAGCTTCTTTTATAGATCCACGCCCAGCTATAGAAACCCCAGAAAAAAGCACAGATATTCCTGTTGTGGCCCCTGATGTTAAGAAGGTTGAAAAGTTAGTAGTGAAAGATACAGAAAATGTGAAAAAAGAATCAGCTGTTTTAAAAGAAGATAATAGTCAGTTAACAGATCTTCGAACGGAAATATCTCAACTAAGAGAACAAATTGCAAAAGCTCCAAAAACGAAAAGTGCAGCTAGAGAATCTACAAAAATTGATCGTGCTCCCGCTGTAAGTGATCTTGCTGAAAATGACTTTGTGGATGTTTCTTCAATCTCAACTATTGAATCAAAATCATCATCAAGCTCATCTGTTTCCTCTCCTTCTAATGCACAAAATACAACAGCTTCATCAAGCAGTTCTACGTCGGTGAATAATTCTTCATCATCTGAGAGTTCGGTATCTTCTCTCTCTCCGGGGGCATCTAAATTTACACTCGTACTGACTTCGTCAGATCAAAGATCAATCGAACAAAATGAAGCTTCGATAGTGGAGCAAATTTTTGCAAATGAAGGAAAATCTTTTGAAATCATGGAAGATGGTGTGGCCTTCGAAATCATACCAGTCCTTGATAAAGGAAAAGTTGTTATTGAACGAAATGGCAAACCCAAATTCATTAAAGTCGCGAAGAATAAATCTACTTCGAGAAATATTGCATCACCTGGCGAATTGAAAAGAGACCAGGAAAAAGAAGTAAAAATTCGTTTAGAACGCGCTCAATACATGCAGCTCAAAAAAATTTCTTCTGAAATAGTGAAGCCTAAAGCAAAAGATTAATTCAACGCATTTATCCCAACCATTTAAAGTGGTCTTGAATTTGCTTTCCTTGTTTAGAGACTAAATAACAGGGAGAGAGTTATGAGAGGTCAAATACCATGGATCATGCTATTGATGTCCACATCATTCATAGCAGTAGGGTGCGGAAATAAAGAGTCTGTTGAGCAAACTGTAAAAGATGTAGCGACTCCTATTAGGCGAACAACAGAAGCTGTTCAGCCATCACCGGAAATCAAAAAGCAAATTGATGGTCGAGAAGCTCTTCGTTTCGAGACTTTTGGCAATGAAGGTTTTTGGAATGATGTGGTTAAACTCCCTCTAGGTATGCGCGATAAAAAAGTAACACCATTGCAGGCCTTAAAATTAGGTCTGTCGATAAATTCAGAAGCGATTGATAAACTAACGCTTGAAAATCTCACAGCAGAAATTCAAAAAGATGGTGAGAAGTCCAAACTTTTAAATGATCCGACACTCACAATGAAATTAATGAACGCCAATGCGTTCATTGGAATTGTGGTTAAAGATACAAATAAAGATGGCATTCGTGATGTCCTGAATGGTGACAAGGCCGGAGTGAGCTGCGTGCTTTGTCATGCTGTTGCCTCTGAATCAACGTTCGGAGTTAAAGATGGTGGATCGATTGGAAATCAAATCGATGGTCCAGCGGCCCATAAAATTCAGTTGGGGAAACTTTTCGCTCTTGCTGCAAATACAAAGGGATTTTATCCCATGGCCCAACTTCACAGGAGTGGACGATCAGTCGGTCGTGCCCCATCTTATAGTGGGCTCTTCACCTATTTTAGTGAAGCCGATTACGACGCTTATTTCAGTAATCCCAAAAATTATCCGGCCGGAGCTTTTGACGATACGTTGGATGGAATCGGAAATCCTGTTCATAATTCACCACTCTTTCGTCAGGATTTAGCAGCTCCCTATGGTAGTGCAGGAGAGATGGAAACATTTACCCAATATGCAAATACCATGTACACAATGGTGCTTGACCCCACAGTTCTTGTTACAGACAATGGACGCCTTTATCTCAATAAGATCATGGGGCCGATGGGAGATAAGCTTGCCAAAGATTATCTGGAGATCTTGGAAGAAATCGGTATTAGAAAATATTCATACATTAAATCAACACGAACAGGAGAGCCGGGAACACCCGAGACAATCGTGGGAATTGGAGTTGATAAAGAAATTTTAGAAGCGATTGAAGTTTACGTGAAATCTCTTCGGGCCCCACAAGGCGTGATGAAAGATATTGCTAGTGTTGAAAAAGGGAAGATGGTTTTTCAGGACACAAAAAATCAATGTCTCACATGCCACAACACTGATCACACACTTCCAGTTAAAAATGACATCATCGATATGAAAGTTATTTTTCCAGGCGATAGTGCTTCCGTTTTTGGAAAGAGGCCGATTGCTCTTCCGATGTTAAATACATCAGGAAGAACCTATGATGATAAGATGATTACGATGAACGCTAGTATTCGTGGGAAAAATCGTGGGATCGCTGTTCCACTCCTTATGGATCTCGCGCGTAAACCTAAATTTCTTCATGACGGATCAGTTGATAGTTTGGAAAAACTATTTGATTCCGGCAGAGGATCTAAAGCTCCCCATCCTTTTTATGTTTCAAAAGAAGAGCGGCTGGATCTTAAAGCCTATCTTGAAAGTTTAGACGATACAGTTAAATAGAATTTGAAAGAGGGCGATGATTTCATCGCCCTTTTATTTGAGCTATAATTCGCGTTGAATTTTTTCAGCTACTTCCATATGAGCAGCAATATGTTTTCGCGTCTCCTGTAACTGAGCTTTTATCGGCTCACTCTTAGCTTGAGACATTAGTTGATTATCAATCATCGTTAAAGCTTCCCGATGATTTTTTACCATCATATCCATAAACGCCTTTTCATATTCTGGGCCTGATAATGGGTCAAGTTTAGCAATGTCTGAACTTCCTTTAGTTTTGAAATCATCAACTGCTGGTGTATCCATTGCAGTGAGATTGATGCTTTCAGCGGTCGATTGAGTTTTTTGCATATTCGCGCGGTGATCTGTTTGCAACATTTGAGCATAGGTCGTTATTGGTTCACTAACATTTTTTGTGAGTGCTTGAGAAGCGGCCATGATTTCATGATTATCAAGGGCGATAAGATAGGCCATGACTTCACCATCCATTCCTTCACTCGCGATTGAGCGGGAAGCGGGGGATGAGGTTGCATTTGTCGTTTTACTGTTCATGTCAGAAGGATTGTCACTCCAACTTGTCGTCGCTTGGGCCGAAGGTGATGTCGCGGTTGGTTCACTTGAACAACCCATTAATATCGATCCTGTTAAAATTAAAAAAGGTATTGTTTTTTTCATTCTTTACTCCTTGATGCATTTTTTGGCCTTCTTAAGTCCATTAAAAAATCATTGTGAGACCAAAATCAAAGACAGGCACGGTTTCAGGCGCGAGCGGAGCGCGTGTATCACTTGTCTTTTGCTCAAGTGTCACTTTTTTAGACACTTTTAAAATGAGTCCAGGATTCTTTACAGAGTGGCCATATCTCTAAATGAATTTGGCTATACTGAGCGCACAAACAACAACAGGAGTTTTATATGAAAGCAGCACTACTTTTATTAACGTTGACCCTAGGAACTAATGCATTCGCGCATGGAATCACACCTTCGGAAATGTATACGTTAGTTACTCTTGCAACAACGATTGCTCCGACTGAAGCAACAGCTCAATTGAGTACTCCTGCAAGAAAAATCATCACTCAAGTTGAAGAGTTCAATCAAACCGGCGAACTTTCACTTGAACTTCAGCAAGCTGTTTCGATCATCCAGGAAGAAGATAAAACTCTTTCTATCCAGGATGCCCTTGATCTACTAGTTGTCAAAGCTGAGTACGTATTAAACGCTTCAAAATAATTTCCAAGGCCCGCGAAAGCGGGCCATAATACATCTATGAATGATGATGATAAAAAGCCTAAGGCAGTGGATGTTTCTTCGATCAACTTAGAGCTGATGAAGCTTAAGGTGACGGACATTCCAGCGCTACTTGAATACGCCCATACGGTTGGTGGCTTTGCCATTGTACCCACCCAGGAAGGGGCAATCAAAAGTAATGCTCGAGAAGCTATGAAAGAGCAGACAGAAGAGCAACTTCATATCATTTTTGAGCAAATGAAAACGCTCGCGAAGCAAGTTCAGGAAATAAAGAAGCGCGTTCATATATCAGATCTCATTTACAACGCTAAAATCACCTTTACGCCCGTTATTGGAAAGCTCTACTACCTCTATGAAGAGAAGGAGAGTGGACAGCGCTATTTGTCTCTCTTATCGCCTAAAGACTGGGGTGAAAAAATGCCAGATGTCTTCCTGGCCGAGATCCGCCTCAATGCCGACCATACCTGGAAGGTCCTCCAATCGACCATCGATATAAGCTAAATTTATTTTTGCACATTGCGAGATTACAAACAGTTATGACATGATTTATAAGTTTAACCTAATTTGTAACATTAGGAAGACTATGAAGAGCTTAGCTTTAATCGTAACTGTACTCTCGTGTTTGAATATAGGGTTTGCGGCCGATTTTCCACGTGGTCCAGAAATTAATGAAACGCCCGGAAAGCTTTGTTCACGTCCATCTTCACAGCGTTATCCTGAAAAAATCAATTACTGTGAAAGAGATGTTGATTCATATACAAAAAACGCGATCATTCAAAAGTACGATAGTCTTTTTGGATATCGTATTCGTTCGATGAATCGAGGTGATTTTAAAATTGATCACCTGATTCCATTGTGCGCTGGTGGCGCTAACAGCGAAGAAAATTTGTGGCCTCAGCATAAAAGTGTTTACGCTATTACTGATCCTATCGAGCCAATTCTTTGTGAAAAAATGCAAGCTGGTAAATTGCTTCAGGCCGAAGCTGTAAAGCTCATCATGAAAGCAAAATTGAATCTTAAGGAAGCTCCAGGCGTTTTAAAATACCTCAAATCGCTTTAGTTTAAGCTGGCCCTTCACGCAAAATAAATCGTCGAGAAAGCTCTGCTCCTAAAAGCAGGGCAACTCCGATGAGAAGATATTTAAAATAAAGTTCTTCGTAAATAATTCGTCCTGACTGTTCAATTTGTGTTTTTTCCAATTTGTTAATTTCTTCCAAAACATTTTCAAGAGCACGGTTGTTGTTGGCCAGATAGGACTTACCACCAGTCATTTTAGAGAGAGTTTGTAGGCCTTTGAAGTCGATGTTTCCACCCGGGATCGCTTGCCAACGTTGAACACCATACATAGATGGTCCAGCGGGAATTTTAGCATCTTTGTCCGTTCCAATACCTACAGTATGAATTTTGATTTTGTTTTCTTGGGCCATCTCCGCTGCTTGTAAGGGAGTAAGCATCCCCACGTTACTAACTCCATCTGTTATCAAAACAATGACTTTAGTCTTAGCAACAGATTGAATAAGCCTTCCAACAGCGAGGGCAATAGCATCACCAATATTTGTTCCATCACCTAAAAAAGTTCCAAGTTCTAAACGGGAAACCATCTTGTTGATGAGATTCAAATCCGTTGAAAGAGGAACTAATGTAAAAACTTTCTCAGCAAAGATGATGACTCCAATTCTGTCGCGCGGAAAGAGGTTCACGAACTCCTGCACTTTTTGTTTGGCGACGACAAAACGATTCGGCTTCAAATCGTTTGCTTCCATAGAACGAGAGAGATCTAGAACGATAAAAATGTCGCTAACTTCGATTGTTTGTTTATCCATGCCTAGTGGACGGCGAGGACCTGCGAGAGCAAACGAAATATAGAGCCACCCAACAACACCAAGGAAAAAAACGAGAATGCGGGTGAAAGGAATTCCTTTAATTTTGTATTTATTTGGAATGAAAAGTTGTGGTTTTTTTAATAAATAGAAAAAACTTATTAACCAAAAGAGAAGTCCAACAAGACCCCAAATAGCGTAATGGATATGCTGAAATTCGAAAGGCATCCTTGCTCCAAAAGATTTGATCTTTAGATTATCTAAGCTTTTTGGATTCTATTCAAGGCAAACTTAGAGGCGATCGCACTTATCCGTGGATGGTGATGCCTTTAAGTAGGCCGCTTGAGCAGCCATTTTTGCCGTTTTGATCGTTTTGATGGCCTTCGCTTGAGTTATTGTTCCGCCCTTTAGTGCATTATAGAGATCAACTTCTAAAGTCGGACGTGTGGCCTTGACGAGTTTGTGTTCTGGCCAAAGGTTGGCGTAGGCGTTGTTTCCACCAAGAGAAAGAGGAATAAAGTGATCGATCGTATAACGATGACGACAGTCGGCCGGAATTCCATACACTTCGTAGACTTCAGTTTTTAGACGAGTATCAACATTGCGAACACAATAAGGGATTTTTTCATTGTAGCGGTATTCAATAAAATCAATGTCACTAGGATCGCACAATTCACCCATTGTTTCCGCTGGATCAGGATGCGTGGGATAGGCGTAAGAAACTTGTAAGCTGAAAAGAAGGACTGATGCTAGCGTAATTTTTTGAAACATTAAGTTCACTCCATAAACTTAAATGATAATCCGTTCCTCTAAGTGTAGAAGACGGTTATATGCAATGTAAATCACAGAAGCATCATTTTAAAAAAAATTTAACTGTAGCGCGTCCTCTTTTTGGAATCGTTACGCAAGGCCGTGTAAAACTCACTCATCCTGATGATCGTCGTTCGATGTTTTTTAAGCATGCGTAGAAAGGGAGCAGGGAGCGATGTAAAAAGATTTATCTCGTCACATCTTGTGAGAAGTAAGCGGAGTGTCTCCGGATTAGAAGCATTTTCCGCAATACCAAAATGTGCTTTCATTTTTTTTTGTTTGGGTTTTGACAGTTTTCCTAAATGGGAGAGCAGAACGGGTCCCATGCAGCTGATGAATTCATCAACATCGTAATTTTTATGATTATCGAAAAACTTTTTTTCTTTGGCATTTAAATCAAAGCTTCGATCGAGGCACAGTCCAAAGTCTGTCACATAAAGTTGGTTTTTCTGAACGAGAATATTATGGAGATGCAGATCAAAGTGAATGACTTTTTTTGCTTTCAAAAAAGCTGTAATTTTTTTTACTTCATTGATGGCTGGTTCAAAACGGGCAGGATCTTTTTTAAGCCATGGTTCGATAATTTGTGGAATGAACTCTAAGAAGATAACAATCTCATAACTGGCCTTTCTTCTGGCGAGAATGTAATTTTCAATCTCTTTTTTATCACCCCAATATTTAATGTAATGCTTGTGTCTCTTAGCATCTATTTTATCCGGGGTTTCTTCCCGAGGGAGGATGCGATAGTGATACATCAAAGGAAAATTGGGCATTTCATTATTAAGAACCCAATTTGTTGACTTAATATGAGCGACTAGTTCTCTCCATGCACCAAAACCCGCAGAGCCTACACCATAGTTATAGTAGAGGGGCATGCGATAGTGATTTTTGGTAGAGAAATGATTGGTGTATTCTTCTTGAGTGAGAGGAATTCGTTTAACGAAAACTTTTTTTCCTTCAAACTCCATTATATGATTCGTTCCCCAGCCTCGACTAACCTCAGTTGTCTTAAAACGAGTTTTGAGCGTTCGATCCGAAATGAGACTAAGAGCTGAGTTTAGTTGAAAGTAAGTGTTTAATCGTTTTCTCATTTTAATTTATGTTGTTTTGCGAAGACGTTCCAGATGGCACGAGCAACGGGCCCGAGCGGGCGCTGTTTGGATTTCATGAGACAGAGTTCCAGTTCAAGTGGCGGACACATTTTTTTATCAAGAGTGATGAGTCCTTTGGCCTTTTCGAATTCACTTTGAGAAATTCGTCCCCAACCGAGACCATTAGTGATCAAGCTTAATTTGGTCGCGTGGTCAGGCACAAAAATTTTTCGACCACCACCTTCATAGATGTCGTTTTGTTGCTGATCAAAATCTTTATTGTAGACAAAAATTTGCGGATTATTTTTAAGAAAGGCTTCATCTGCTTTTCTTTTTTCTTGCAACAATTTACGTGAGATCGCGCCCACCATAGTAACTTTTTCAATGATGACTTTATCAATATTCTTTTCATCGTGCGGACAAGGTGCGAGGGCGAGATCAACTTTACCTTCTAAAAGAAGATTATGACTTCCATGGAGGACAGTTCTATCGAGAATCAGAATGACAGGTACTGTAGGGCGAGCACATTCAAGTGCAATTGATTCGATGAATTCTATGGAGGCCAGTGGATCAACCGAGACTCGCAATTTAGTCTCGGCCTTTTTGAGGCCTAGTTCCTTGGCAATCTTAATTGTTTGTTGGGAAGCTTCGAGAGTTGTGCGAGCAGAGTTAATAAACACAGAGCCCATCTCTGTTAACTTAGGACGATAATCGCTGCGGTCAAAAATCTGAATATTGAATTCTTCTTCCAGGTTTTTGATGCTTGCACTGAGCGCTGGTTGTGAACGATGCAGGTGATCTGCGGCCGCGCGAAAGCTTCCTTTTTCGAGAATGGTGAGAACCGCTTCCAACTGATCTAAATTCATAAGCCCCAAGGTAACATGATCCGCAAAACAGATCAAGTTGATAATAAATGAGTATTATTAATTATCATAGAAGGAGCGTATCCTAGTTTTAGAAAAGATTACAAACAAGGGAGTTATATATGATTACAGTGAGAAAATCAGAAGATCGCGGAAAGGCCAATCATGGTTGGTTGAAATCAAATTTTACTTTTTCGTTTGCCGATTACTACGATCCAAAGCACATGGGGTATAGCGTATTAAGAGTCATCAACGACGATCTTATCGATGGTGGACAGGGATTTGATACTCATGGGCACAGAGACATGGAAATCATCTCGTATGTTGTTGAAGGGGCATTAGAACACAAAGATTCAATGGGGACGCACTCAATTATTAAACCAGGTGAAGTGCAAAGAATGAGTGCAGGTACAGGTGTTCGTCACTCTGAATTCAATCCAGGTTCAGAAACAACAAGATTGTTACAAATTTGGATTCTTCCAGAAAAAGCGGGAGTCACTCCAGGTTACGAACAAAAATCTTTTAGTAATGAATTTGGTTGTAGTGACTTAATACTTGTCGCATCTAAAAGTGGAAGAAATGGATCTGTTTCACTTAACCAAGATGTCGATATGTACGCAGCGAAGGCCCAGGATGCCGGAGAAAAAATTTTAAAGACATTCAAGCATCGTCACACTTGGATTCAAGTTGTGAAGGGCGAAGTGAAAGTTGATGATGTCTCCTTAACAAAAGGTGATGGAGCGGCCGTTGATAATGTTGAAGCGATGAAATTGCAATGGACGAAAGATTCTGAGTTTATTGTTTTTGATTTGCCATAAAGGACGTAATGAAAGCAAAAATCGAAAACCTAAGTGTTGCGCTTAAAGATGTGCATAAAAGATATCTCGAGCTGGAGCGAATTCAAGCGGAGGATTATTATCAAAAGAAAATAACTCCGTTTGAATTTCTCATGATGCTCACGCAGGATAAAAACTTTAAATGGCTTCAACCGTTTTCAGCTTTAATTGCAGAGATGGATTCTTTTGCCGATGAATCAGATGAAATGACTTCTTTTGATTTAGAAAGATTTAAAAAGCAGGTGAGCAAACTCTTTGATGAAAATAGATATAAAGATCATTTACTGGCCGATCCATCGTTCGTCGTTCTTCATTCATCACTTAAAAAAGAATTGAATGTATTGCTTGAGAAAAAATAAAGGATCTCCTTCAGTAAATATTTAGACGCATAGAGCGCGCTGTAAGGGAGACGTAGTTCATTCGTGAACATCAGAAAGTACGAATCTACCTCAGTCATGTCCCGCGCTATTGACGGGACATGATTCTGCTGGGACTTCTATGATGAAACAAACTTTCAGGTTATTCTTTTAAGGTAAAATTAATAATTAGTAGAGAAGTGATGATACTTACTGCACAACAACTACTCATTTCTGAGTTTGAAAAACGAAGAAAGAAAAATCCAGCATACTCTTTAAGAGCATTCGCGAGAGATGTTGGAATTAGTAAAACATCATTGGGTGATGTTATTAATGGTCACCGCAAACTCTCTCAACAAAATATAAATATACTTGGTGAACGTCTGGGACTTAATGAAGCTCAGATGGGAGCCTTAAAATCCGATCTTCTTTCTGTCTCTGTAATGAGAGATGTTATTGAAGGTGATGAGCTTAAACTCATCGAAGATTGGCATTATCTAGCGATTCTAAGTTTAGCAAAGATCAAAGGTGCTCGTTGTAGTGCGGATTGGGTCAGTGAAAGATTGGGTATTCCACTTGAGATGGCCACAATCTCCTTAAATGAGTTGTTGGAACGTAAATTAATTGAAAATAACAACGGTACACTTGTAAGAAAATCAAAACTTCTGACAACTTCAGCTGACATTCCTTCTTCTTCAATCGTTGAGCATCATAGACAAAGCATTGACAAGGCGCTTGGAGCCCTGAATGATGTAGAGGTAGAACATCGTGACTTTACTGCCGTAACGTATGCTATCGATATGAATAAATTAAAAGACGCAAAAAAATGTATTCTAGATTTCCATCGTAAACTCGGCAAACTTCTCGAAACTGATAATGCTCAAGAAGTCTATCGTCTCAATGTTCAATTTTTTCCATTAACTAAAATCTCAACAGTAAAAGAAGAATCATGAAAATTTTTATTTTAAATGTGTGTTTGTTAATGTCCTTCAATTCTTTCGCCAAAGGCGGAGATGAAGTGAGAAATGGTGGGGGACTTGCTGAACAATATCTTGCATTCGCCCTTGAAAACTTAGATGTTGCCATTGAACTTTGTTTAGCAAAACCAGAGTGTGGAAAAAATGCTGAAGGCCGAAGCATTCTCACAAAAATTAAAGAAGTACTTCCAGAAGAAAGAAACGCACAGATTTTAAAATTTGAATCCGAAAGAAAAAAACCAGGATTTTTTCTCATTGATGGAGTTGTGAGACTTGCTATTACGGGTAGTAAAGTGGGAGATCCTATTTATTACAACCTTGATCTTCTTTATGTGAATAATGAGCCACGCATGACATTAGCTCAGGCCACTCAATCTCTCATTCATGAACTTGGTCATCATCTTGGATACTTTGATCACGAAGCTCTTGAACTCTTGGGAGCAGAGGTGCGTTCTTTTAATGAGGGTAATGTTAACGATGTTCCTTATCTTCCTCATCTTCAGTCAATTGGTTTTGCAGCAATTGGAACAGAGACTCGCTCTTTTTTCAATGATGGGAATTTGAGTCTTGTCTTTAGTAATAAAATTGTTGATCTCTCAAGACATTTCAGTTCAGTTCTAACAAAGTGTACACCTTCGACTATTGGCCCTTTGGCAAGTTCATCTTTTCAATTTTTTAACTTACATTGGGATCACAGATCTGTTGGAGGAACGGTAAAGGGAGAAAAGATTCTTGCCGGGAACCTTATGCTTTATTGCAAGCATAAATATCTTCAACAAAACAGAAAACTTTTTAAATTCGAAATTGCTGTTAAGGTTAATTTCGCAAAAAATTTCATCTATATTAGTGATCGATTAATGAGTGAGCCTGAATATGTTTTTACTATCGCCAAAGATTCAGTTATCACTCATCAGCAGTAATTAGCGTCTGGCCGATTGTAAAACACACATGTTGCTGATCAATTGAAAGCCTTCGTGACATTTAATGACATTACAACTCCCCCAACCATTTCCATTCCATGATTGAAGGGCATACGTTGCATTTGCAGACGTACAACTACGATCACTGAATTCATTGAGTATTGTATTTTGAAAGGAATTGGATTTCTTAGCTTCAGCACGATTTGAATGACAACTAACTATTGTAAGAGAAAGAGTGATTAAGGTCATAAACTTCATAAACGCTCCCTAAACTTCACCTTATTCTATCGGATTTTTACTTGTGCTAATTAGTCTCAGGGGCATTTCTCGTCCCATTACAATAACGGGACAGTAATGCCATCATTGAGAGGCACAAAAAATTTTAGCAGTAGCTCCTTTTTCTCATGACTTAATTTTCTTCTTAATAAGTTCGATAAGATTTGTAAACATCCACTGTAATCTTTAAAAGACACCGAATTTTTGGAAAAGGAAAACTTATGAGTTTTATCAAATGGCCTCTTTATATTTTCATCATTCTTCAAATGAGTCTGTCGATCCAAGCGCAGACCGTAGCTGAGGAAAAAGCTGAGGTCAAATCTGAAGCGGAAAAAACCATTGGTGATAAGTTAGTCGAAGCTCAAAAAAAGAAAAAAGGGGGAAAGGATCCTCTTACTCAAGAAGTGAATGCAGATAAACTTCAAAAACAATATGCATCGCCTGCCATTATTGCCTCAACTTCTTTTGATCAAAAAGAAGTTGAAGCGAAAATGGGAAAATTAGAATCTGAAGCTGACGAACGTGTTCGCCAAAATACTCTGAAGTTTTTTGAATGTAAAAATCAAAAAGATTTACGATCGTTATCAGAATGCAAAAAAAATAAAGTAAAGAATCTTAGCAAATAAGAGGATATATGATTAAGAAGATTAAGTTTGTTTCTACTCTTCCCATACTGATGTGTTTATCGACAACGGCCTTTGCTGGTGTCTTTGATTCTATGTTTAACACTCAGAAGGCCTCGCAAGGTGCACCGACTGCACAACCTGCACCTGCACCTGCAGCAGCACCTACTGCCGTTCCACAAAATGCTTCTTCCATGTTTCAAAGTATGTTTGAAAGTCAATCAACCGCTAAAAATGCACCAGTTCCAGCACCATCAGCGCAACATCAAAGTGATTACAATAAATTTTTCACTGATGTACCTCCCGGAACTGTTGTTGAAGTTGGAGGTGGTACAGTAACGAAAAACGCTGATGGAACGGCCACGTATAGAAATAATTCGGGAACAACTTATACGTATAATCAAAACACACCAATCTCAGAAGTCGCAAGAAATGCTCCAGGCATGGGGCAAGCTTGGGGACAAGCTTACAATTATCCAACTCCTGCCACAAACATTCACAGTCCATCAGCTCAACATCAAAGTGATTACAATAAATTTTTCACTGATGTTCCGGTTGGAACTGTAGTCCAAGTTGCCGGAGGTACAGTTACAAAAAATGCTGATGGAACTGCAACTTATAGAAATAGCTCTGGTGTGACATATACTTATAATAAAAATACTCCAATTGCTGTCGTAGCAAAAAATGTCCCAGCATTGGGTGAATCATGGAAACAGTCTTATTACACACCACCGGCCTCCACAACGGCCACTGCCACAGCGACAACTGGATCAACCCCATCAGCTCAACACCAAAGTGATTACAATAAATTTTTCACTGATGTTCCTCCCGGAACTGTTGTTGAAGTCGGTGGTGGAACGGTAACAAAAAATG
>CAMLRB010000041.1 GCA_946482295.1 uncultured Bacteriovorax sp.
GAAGTCTATTTTCGTCTCCTCTATTTGATCTTGCGACGATCAATGAGCGCTTAACAATCACAGAGCAATTCATCAATAATGAAGCCCTCATTCAGTCGTTAAAAGACGAACTCACAAAAATTCGCGACATCGAAAGAATCATGGCCAAAATTTCGATGAATAAAGGTTCAGCTTCAGACCTTCTCAATCTTTCAACAGCTATTTTAAGCTATAAAAATATTCTAACGACGTTAAAAGAAACTTCTTTGAAACCAGCTCTTTCGCTAAAAGAAATTGCTCGTTTAACAGAAATTGCCGAGAGCATTGTTAATACTCTCAATGATGAAATTGGAGCGAGCCTTGAAAAAGGAAATCTCATCAAAACAGGAGTGGATAAAAACCGCGACAGATTGGCCAATCTTCACATCACAGTGGGGGAAGAACTTCTTGCGATGGAAAATCGCTTAAAAGAAGAAACTGGAATTTTGAAGTTAAGAATTAAATCGAACAACGTATCTGGTTTTTTCATCGAAGTTTCAAAAGGAAGCACTGTAAAAGTACCAAAGAGTTTTGAACGCAGGCAAACATTGGTCAATGCCGAACGATATACAACTCCAGAACTCATTCAGCTTGAAAAAGAAACAATTACAGCTCAGACAAAACTGGAAAAACTCGAGAGAGAAATTTTTAAAGGTCTGTTACAAGCAGTGAGTGACTGTAATCTCTCTATTCTGACAATGTCTCAAAACATTGCGGAAGTGGACTGTTTCCAAAGTATGGCCGTGATGGCGTTACAAGAAAGTTTCACCAAACCGAATTTTAAAGCTGAAAAACAACTTCTCCATATTGAGCAGGGATTTCATCCACTCATAAAATCAATTATTCGGGATCAATTTGTTTGTCACGATTTGCACCTAGATCAAAAATGTTATTTCGGACTTATTACTGGTCCCAACATGGCCGGTAAAACTACAGTCATGCGTGAGATCGCCATCATTCAACTATTGGCCCAAATGGGTTCATACGTTCCAGCAAAAAAGGCTGAACTCGGCTTATGCGATTTCTTATTCAGTCGACTAGGAGCAAGTGATGACATCCTTAAAGGTCAATCAACATTTATGGTTGAGATGGCCGAGACAGCTGAAATTTTAAGACATGCAACTGACCGCTCTCTCATCATTCTAGATGAAGTTGGGCGTGGAACATCAACATATGATGGTCTCTCTATCGCTTGGGGATTAGTTGAACACTTTATTGAAAAAACAAAAGCACTCACACTTTTTGCTACTCATTATCATGAGCTAATTGATGTGGCGAAAGAGTATACGTCAGCAAAAAATCTAACTGTTGAAACTGTAAACCATAACGGTAACGTGCAATTTCTTTATCGCTTAATTGAACAAGCAGCTTCTCAAAGTTTTGGTCTTTACGTTGCCAAATTAGCTGGCCTCCCTCAATCAGTGCTTAAACGCTCAGAGCAAATTTTAAAACAACTTGAAAAACACGAGCCTCAGATTGCTATCACCAATCAAAACGCTCAACTTTGTTTCTTTGATGATTCACCAGTTGTGGAATCTACACCACAGTATTTAAAGGATTTAGAGTCAGACTTAGAGAAAATTGATGTTATGAAAATGACTCCATTAGATGCACTCATCAAATTGAACGAACTCAAAAAAAGAATCGATCTCCACTAGTTTGATTTGATTCAACTTAAAATACTGATCTCCGATAAGTTCCAAAGAATAAATAACTTATCGGAGGTTAAATATGAGTACAGCTTCAATTCTTAAAAAAAGAACGTACGCTTTAACCATTGACCTCGCCATCATCGTTGTGACAAACGCATTTTTGGTAAGCTCATTCAATCACTTCACACGCACAGTTTTTTTCCACCTTCCCGTAAAAATGCAGTTACTTGTAGTAGATAAAGCGGCCTACATGGCCTCAGTGTCGATGATGGGATTGGTTTTTTCTTACTTTACTCTTTTTTATTATCTCACTGATGGAAGAACATTAGGAAAATCACTTTTCCATCTAAGAGCAGTCAATGCAGATGGAAGTGAGATGACCTTAAAGCAATCGATGTTCAGGGCACTTGCTACTTTCACTTGTGCTGTCACTGGTTCTTTTTTATTTGCTCTTTCTTACATTCGTAAAGATGAAAAAAGTTTAGCTGATGTTTTTTCTGGAATGCAAGTAGAAGTTGAAAGTGCGAAAAATTATGCAGAAGAATCAGGAACAGAATTTCAGATGGAGCTTCAGAACGTAGTAGAGTTTAAAAAACCTACTATGCCTAAGACACCAATTGAAGAAGAAATAGAATATTTCGAGCAAAATAAAGCAGGGTAAAAAATGCAGCCGAAGCTGCATTTTTACTTGTTACTAAATTAAGATTCTAACATTGATCTCAACATCCACGCCGTCTTCTCATGCTTCTCCATTCTTCTCGTCAATAGATCCGCAGTTGGAACATCATGACATTCTTCGATAATTGGAAAAATACTACGTGCTGTCTTAATAACGGCTTCTTGTCCTTGAACAAGTTCAGCAATCATTTGATTAGCACTCTGATCAGTTGTGCTTTCCTTAATACTAGAGAGCTTCATGAATTCTTGGTAAGTTCCAGGTGCACGATGCCCTAGAGCACGAATTCTTTCTGCAATTTCATCAACTGCTTCTGCGAGTTCATTGTATTGAGTTTCAAACATTGTATGTAAAGTTTGAAACATTGGACCTGTTACGTTCCAGTGAAAATTGTGTGTTTTAAGATAAAGCGTATAAGTATCGGCCAACATTCTTGATAGACCTTTTGCAATTTCTTCGCGGTGTTTATCATCAATTCCGATGTCGATTTTTTGTTTCATTTTCGTTCCTCCAGTTAGGTGTTATGAGATTATAAATTATTAAAAACGATCATCAATAGAATTCCGCTGAGAAAACTTGGGCCAATGAGAAATCGAAAGCTTTCTGCTTTAAGTCTTTCGACGATTTCCACAATAGTGACACTCATCATTGCGCCACCAGCGAAGGCCATTAGTAGAGGTAAAATTCCTTCAACTTGATGACTTAAATAACCCCCAATAATTCCCCCAATGAGTTCCACAACTCCTGTCATCATCGCACCAAAAAAAGCGATGATTGGTGTTAAACCTAGAGTGACAAAACTTAATGCGGTTGTAAGTCCCTCAGGGACGTTTTGAACAGCAATGGCCGTTAACAATGATAGACCTTGCGATGATTCAGGAATGGTCATTGCCGCTCCTGATGCAAGTCCTTCAGGAAAGTTGTGTACCATCATAGCGATGACGAATAACATTGCTTTTTTTTGTTGTTTCATGTTGGCCTGATTTCTCAGAAGATGCTCTATAAGTTTTCCCACTGAAGTGATGAAGAAAACTCCTAACATGAGTGCAAAACTCACCCAAAAAATATCATCTACTTTGTCTTCGCGTTTATACACTGATTCATATGCTGGCCATATAAGCGCGAATGCCGCCGCTGACAACATTACGCCCGTGACAAAATCCATATTGATATTTTTAAGAAATTGAGTGATTCTTTTATTCTTCAGGAGTACTGGTATTGCTCCAGTTGTAGTCGCTAATCCTGAAACTCCTCCACCGATCAATCCCATTAATAACCCACTCATTTTAGCTCCTTAAAATGAAGTAACCGACATGTACAAAACTAGTATCGCCTCAGGCGGGATTTAAATAAAATCGATTAATCGAATCAAGCTATAGGAAATAACTATCGAGTAAATTCCATAGCTTCTTCATAGTGAAAGACTGCAAACACTAAGCCAAATAAGCATGACGTATTGATCATTAAATGGGGTATAACGCCAAGGTTAGCTTTAGTTGACTCTGAAAAAAATGTTTTTTAGAACTTTAGAGAGGATTTCTTCCAGCACCTTTTTTCAGGAAACATTTATTAAAAATACAGAAGAAGACGTACAACATCAGATTAGCAATAAATTGGGTTTTACTCCCATGTATTTGGAATCAACGATTGATCGTCCGGAAATATTTTTTGGTCTTTCGTCTCTTATGACGAATGGATATCTCCAAAACCGTCTTTCATCTTTATTTAAAGAAAAATTACTCTTTTTAATTTCTCGTCAATGTACTCATACTTATCCAATGACATGGCATGCCTCCAATCTATACCAGCTAGGATTATCAACTGATGAAATACTAGAAATTAAAAATTTTCCAACACTGACGTTTTTCGAATTGGAAAAAAGATTGCAAGATTTGAAAGGACTTCAGCACTGGCCGCAGGAAAACTCAAACGAAGAAACAACTGTTTTATTAGCATGTGTAGCTGTTTACGAAGGTCTGCAAAAGCATAAACTGTTTGCTCTGCTTCGAAGCATTTTGACTCAGCTTGATTTTGAAGCCTTGTTAATGTTACTCACCTACGCACGATCACTTCTAGATTGGTATGAGGCACACCCAGAATTAAATGGCGATCTACACAACCCTAGGGTTCACGATCAAATCAATAATCTTTTCGATAGAGAACCTCGCTTTCGTAGTTTTTTTGAAAAACCAATAATTCCACATTCAAGGGAATCTGCTGAAAAAAAATATCTTAGGCTTTTCAACAAAACACCAATCGGTCTATGCATTTTTAGATGTGAAGATTTAAGTATTGAACGTGCAAATGAACAATATCTCAATTTTTTTAATCCAGATGAACTTCCTGTAAAAATTTTGGAAGCACTTAAACAAGTGGCAAATGGTTCAACTCCGAACTTCAACCGCGAATTGCAAATTGAAGTTTCAAAGCAAGAGAAGCATGACTTCTTTCAGATGACCTTCCAACCGTTGTTTGATGATCAACAACAGATGACTCATATTCTTCAAGTTGCCATAAATGTAACAGATATGATGACAGGAAAAAATGAACTGACTCATCATCTTGAAGATCTGAGTAAATTAGCAGATAGCATGCCACAAATTATTTTTAAAGCTAATGCTCACGGTAAAGTCTTTTATTTGAACTCTCGCTGGCTGGAATATTCAGGCTCAAATAATCCTGATGACTGGGAGAACTTTGTGCACCCGGAAGACAATGGAAGAGTTACAGCACTTTGGAAAAATTCAGTTTATTCAGGAAAGCCTTTCGAGGCAGAATTTAGGTTAAGAAAACTCAATGGAATTTATCAGTGGCATTTAAGTCGAGCAGTTCCGGATAAAAATCCAAAAGGAGAAATTATTCAGTGGTTTGGTACATGCACTAATATTGAAGAACAGAAAAATTTTGCTCATAGAATTTTCACGGCCAACAAAATGATTGAAAATGAAAAGCAAAAATTTGAATCTCTTTTTAGAGAAGCTCCAGCAGCTATGGCGATCTTAAAAGGACCGACTCTCATTTTTGAAAAAATAAATGCAGTATATTTAAAATTTTTAGGAGATCGCGATGTTTTAGGCAAGCCCCTATTAGAGGCCATTCCAGAATTGAGCGGACAACCATTTGTAGACATCATTGGGGAAGTCTTTAAAACAGGTGTCACCTTTTCTTCGAAAGAAGCGCTCATGATGTTGAAAAGCCCAGATCAAACTGACGAAAATCTTAATTCACGTTATTTTGATATTACTTATCAAAGAATGGATGGACCGGACGGAACACCTTATGGAGTATTTGTATTCGCGACCGATGTTTCTGAAAAAGTTTTTTCACGACACAATATTCAAGAAAGCGAAAAAGAGTTTAGAACTCTTGCTGAAGTTATGCCTCAAATTATCTTCACCGCGAATCCTAATGGGGATATTACCTATTTTAACGAAAAATGGGAGCAGTATACGGGATACACTTTCGAACAGACTAAGGGCTGGAGCTGGAGCCCAGTGCATCACCCTGAAGATCTTGATCGAGTGATCACTCGGTGGAACGAATCGCTGACAACAGGAAAACCTTATCAAATCGAGTATCGACTTAAAGGAAAAGATGGTCAATATCGTTGGTTTTTAGGAAGAGCACTTCCGATAAAAGATGATCTTGGAAGAATTATAAAATGGATTGGCACGAATACAGATATTCATGAACAGAAAATACTTTCTCACAAATTGGAAACTGCGCTCGACCAAGTTCAATATGCTCAGCGACTCGCTGAAAGTGCCAATGAAGCGAAGAGTGCTTTTCTCGCAAATATGAGCCACGAAATAAGAACTCCACTTGGGGCTATCATGGGATTTGTAGGATTAATGAAAAATCCACACGTTCGAAAGGAAGATCTCCAAAAATACATTTCAATAACTCAAAGGAACTCGGAGCAACTTTTAAAAATCATTGATGATATTTTGGATCTCTCTAAAGTAGAAGCTGGAAAACTGGCCATTGAAAAAGTAAATACCAACTTAGAAGAGCTATTAATCGATTTTAATTCATCAATGGAATTGAAAGCAGTTGAAAATGGTATTCAATTTGAGATTGAAGCTGCCAATGCAATACCTGTAAATATTCTTTCAGATCCTACACGTTTAAAACAGATTCTTATGAACATTGTTGGAAATGCCATCAAGTTTACTCATAAAGGCAGTGTCCATATGAGCGTAAGTTATGCTGATTCGATGTTAGAAATAACAGTGAAAGATACCGGCGTAGGAATTGATAGCGCTCAGGCTAAACAATTATTCCAACCATTTTCGCAAGCAGATGCAAGCACGACTCGTAAATATGGTGGAACTGGATTGGGACTAATTCTCACTCAACGTTTATGTGAAGCCATGGGTGGTAAATTTATTCTCAAACATAGTGAAATAGGTGTTGGAAGTACTTTTGTGGCAACTCTAAAAGTTTCCGTACCTGCTGATACTAAATTTTTCAGCGATTTCAAACCTACAATTGAAAGTGACATTGAACAAAATATTGATAAGACAGCATTAGCTGGCGTTAAGATTTTAGTCATTGATGATTTGGAAGATAACCTCACTCTCCTCAATGTTCTTCTATCTGAAGCAGGTGCTTCTGTTGTAACAGAGGAAGATGCATTTGAAGGCATACGACAAGCGATTGAAAGAAAATTTGATATCATCTTGATGGACATACAAATGCCATTGATGAACGGCTATGAGGTCATGAAAAAAATCAAACGAGCAGGCAGTAATGTACCTATCATTGCTCTCACTGCCCATGCCATGAAAGATGAAAGAGAGCGGGCCCTGAAAAATGGATTCTCTGACTTTTTGGCCAAGCCACTTAACCCTGAAGTACTAGTAAATACAATCAGCAGATTGCACAAACAAAGTACCTATGTCCCTCCTCCGACGGAAAAGATTCTGATTGTGGAAGACGATCATGACTTACGTGACTTATTAGATGTGCTGCTTACGAGTAAGGGACTTGATGTTACTCTCATGGAGACAGGCGAAGCTCTGCTTAATTATCTCGCCACTCATGAGCCGCCAAAACTCATTTTGGTTGATCTGGCCCTACCATTTATGTCTGGAAATGAATTAATCCCAATTTTGAATAAAAGAACAGATCGCGGTCAATATAAAGTCGTGATTGCATCAGGATGGGACGATCTCCCCTCACGTGCAAAAATTTTAAAGGCCGATGGATATTTAAAGAAACCCTATAATCCACAAACAATTGCCGACAGTATCAAGAAATTAATCCCTAATGAAGCAACCTTGATTAAGTAGATTAAGTCAGAGACAATTTATTCATGTTAAAAAATAGAATTCTTATTGTTGGCTTTTCGCTTTTAATTCCCTCTCTGTCCATTGCCAAAACGGAAGTTAAAAACCAATTGCTCAATCCACAAGGGAAGGCCGTGAGTTTGAGATTGAGCCTTACTCGCGAGCAGCACATGAAGGGGTTATCTGGATTAAAGCCTAGTGAGTTTGGATTAAACGAAGGTATGCTTTTTGTTAATGGCGAAGTCGCTCCAAGACAGTTTTGGATGCCTGATACTTACTTCAATCTCGATATAGTATTTCTTGGACCCAATTTAGAAGTCATCGGGATCGAAAAAAATGTTCCCCACCACCCGGGCGAAAAAGAACCCCCACCAATTTACAGAACGAAGACATATATGGCGAAATATATTTTGGAAACCAAATCGCCAAATAAGTTTACAAAAAATCTAAAAGTTGGTGATGTGTTAAAATGGAAAGGGACTAATTCCCTTTCGGAAATAGAATCAAATACTCGTCTTGCGCGATAAAACCTAAGTTATCTCTCACGAGCTTCTTTTGAAATCCTACATCGCTTCTCATACGCTCTATTTCACGCACAAGTTGCATGTTTTCTTTTTTGATTTCACTTAGCTCATGCAGACGTACATCTACCTGGCCCTTCTGAGAATAGTAATCCGTTACTCCACCATTGGCGAAAATCAAACGTAAAACCATAATCGCACAAAAAACCCAAGCACCTCTTACAAGATAGTGAGTGAATTTTGGATCAATTGGTTTTGCTTTTTTGCGTGTTGATGTTGTTGTATAGCTAATTTGTGAAGCGACTTTTTTTGTCGCTCGTTTAACTGGAACAAACTCTGTATCTTCAGGTTTTGCGACTGAACGCCTGCTCACAACTCCTGAAGGTCTCGGGGGAAGTGAACTTTTTTCATTCACGATTTCTGGTTCACGTTCAACTCTTAAAGGTTCTACCCTTTGCTCAGCTCTTGTGGGCTCAACTCTCATCGTTTCAACCCGCGTCGATTCTTCTGGCGGAAGAGGTATTTCTTCTCGTTCAGATCTACCTAAAAACGAAGCTTGATGATGCTCCACAGGTGCAGCTTGAGTTGGGGGCGGTTGAACGGGAGCTGCTTGCATTCTTGGCGGTTGCTTTTCAGCTTGTTGTGCCTGGCGAGCTCTATTTCGTTCAATGGCTTTACGAAGTCTTTCGTTCGTAATTGTTGAAGTATCTATTTGGTCTGATGATGAAGGTGTTGTGGACGCAGGATTCGGTTGAGCAGGTGTAGGTTCAGCTGCTTTCTTAGTGAAATTGTCGTTTGGCCGATCAAATGAAAATTCCAATTTAACATCCTGTAGTTAAAGAAAAAAACATCCTGTTTTAATCTATTTTAGCTGAGCTTCGTTTTGACTTCAATCCAAAATTTACGGACGATTGCGAGTTCATGAAAATAATAGTAGAGCGTTCTGCCCAGGCTATTGTCGGGAAAGTTTTCTTCAGTTGTGTTGTTAACACCTTCAAGAAAAATATTTCGGAAAGATAGAAAACCAGCATGGTCAGGTTTTGTCGAAGCGATGGAAAAACTTTTATCATCGCATGAAAATTCGCTTATAGGAAACGAACTACGAAGAAGTGTTCTTGCCTGATTCATACGGAGAGCGGCTATTGCTCCATCTCCTATAGGACCAAGCTGGATATACTTTTCAGCGCGATTAATTCCGTGTGATCTAAAAAAGATTTCGAATTTACCATCATTTGATCCCTCTTCAGCATTGAGATTAAGCCACCAGCTAAAACCTGGATCACTGATATTACACAATGAATCTTCGAGGTGAGGAAATCGGCGATTAATGATTTGTTCACGAACAGCTTCTGCTAGTTCGAGATTTTTAGTTGGGAAAAAGTGGACGTTCTCCATCCCCTCTTCATTATTAAGCTTCAGGATGGGTCTTTTCGGACAATCCTGCTTCATGAGTTCTTGAACGGAATCTTTAATATTTTGAGTTGAAAATCCACGTACGCAAAATGTACTCATGCCATTATCAATCTTATAAATGATTCCTGGGAGTGCCGGATATAGGTCAACTTCTGCCAATAGTTGCTGAACTTCGTGTTGAGGTTCCTCAACAATACTATCTGCTAGATCCAACAAGTAGTCAGTGTCGTCGTTTTCTTGTATTTGCTGATCAACCTCGAAAAAAGAAGTCTGTGTTGGTGCAACAACATTATTTTTTTCCGAGTTGGAACGAAGGAATTCGCTCAGAGCGAGCGTCTCTTGCAATAAAAGATCTAAACTTAAATCCTGGTCCATTCAAATCCTATGAAGGGAAATTTCATTAATGCTTAATTTTAGAATTAATTCTTCTAGCTTGACAAGTCTTAAGAACAATCAAAAAAAATTACCAAAGAAAATAGAAAATTTCCATAAAGAGGTAGAGTCCAAGGATTACAATCATTGGAGAAACATCAAAAGGCAGATGATGAGGTAATCGCTTTCTTACCGGATCAAGGGTGAAGTCACAAACCTTTTTCAATTTTCTACGCCACTCGTGCTTCGATAGTTCAGGAAAAAAGCTTAGAAGGGCATCAAGAAGAATGAGTAATGAGTAAATTCTTAAAAGAGCTCGAATCACACCATTCTCCTTTCTTTTCTTTCACGATAGACGTGACAAACGCATGCACCATAAAAAAAGAAGCACATTAAATAGAACAACCAAATGACCCCAACGACTGATGTATAGAGGTCGCCATAGTTTCTCATGAGGCTTGTTCTCACATAATAGAAGTAAATCCAGAAAAGGGATTTACCCAAAAAGATCGATACAGAGAAGGCCAAAGCAGCAACAAAGGCTTCTTTAAGTTGAATTTTCCATGAAAACAGCCAGCGATATAGCACTGTAAAATACACGATGATGATCGAGATATGCAGGAAGCTTGAATTCAGCCAATAAGATTTTCTAAGATTGATTTTTTTAATGTAGATCAGAATCGGACGTAAGAAATCAAAAGTTTCATAGAAAAATTGCGTAAGAGCATTTGTTTGGATGAATTTAACGACAAAGATTATGGCCGGAGGGAGTAAAAATAGCGCCGCTAACATGATGAGGGTTAATCCAATGATGACAAACCCTTTTAAAATTCTCCAAAGGGAAAGTATGCTTTTATCTTCAGTAATAAAATAAATCCCCATCCAGATAGAGTTCAAAAACGTAATGGTCGTGATGGCGAGGAAAATGAAGTTTAAAATGGTGAACTTACTTCCGGCAAAAAGAGGCCCTTTAATTAGTCCCTGAATACTTAACAGAAGTTGAGGTGCCGTTGTAGGGAAAAAGCGACCTGCGAGAATAAAAAGATATTTTTGAGTTTGATTGATATTTCCGAGGAAAAATCCAATTCCTCTCACCAATAAAAGTATAAAAGGAACAACCGTAATGAGAGCATAAAAAGTGGAAGAAGATGCAAGTGTTGTCCCCTTTTTATCGTGAAACAAACGAGCACCCTTATAAAGAATTTTCACTCCATCTTTGGTGTTTCGAACAATGTCATGCATGACTTTCATAGGTAGATGCTAACTGAATTTTTTTAGGATTACAAAAGGAGATTAAAACAAAGACAATTGGCCGCCGTGTAATTCAGCGAATGATTTCCCCAATAACTGTAAAATACTTTCCGCGATAGGGGCAATTTGTCGCTCAACGTAGTAGTCATAATCAATATCGTTATGAGGAAGTTCGACGGGTATAGGTCCACGTTTTGTCATCACATAACGAGGACGTCTCGTTAGAATTCCTTTTTCTTCAAAGAGAAGTTTTGCTGCTTTGGCCTGTGGTGGAACGTTTTTGATATATTCGCTTAATGGCTTACTTAACTTTTTCGAAAGCACTAGTTCAGAGTCTAGTTCATGATTTTCTAAACGTGCGATCGTTTCACGGATGTAATCACCCAGGTCTTCATTATAAAAAAGACGTCGATAAAGTTCATATTGAAAGTGACGAGCAAGCGGTGACCAGTCAGAGCGTACGTATTCGAGCCCTGTGAGAACCATTTCTTCTTTGATTTGCTCCCCGTCTGATTTAAGTGTTAAACCAGCATATCTTTTTTTCGCTCCCTCTCCTTCACCTCTCGTGGACGTTAAAACGAGTGTCTTAAAAAATTTATCGTATTGAATTTCGAGGTGTGAATCGACTTTGTAATCTTCCAGTATTTTGTTTGTGAGAAAGAGATTTACTTTTTTTACAAGTTCTTTGCCGTTTTCCTGATAATTTTCCATCGAATGGAGCTGGACAAAAATGGAATCTGTATCGCCATAGAGAACTTTGTAATCTTCCTCTTCGAGAAATGTGATGACTGTTTTGAGAACCCAATGCCCAGATCCCGTAATCGCATCAGGCAAATCTTCATGATAAAAACGACACCCCATCGATCCCATGACACCATAAAAGCTATTCATTAAAATCTTTACCGATTGAGACATCGGAGCATTGTTTTCTTTTTTGGCGCGACTTCTACGCTCAAGCAATTCTTCAATCTTTTTGGGAAGAATATTCTGGGTTCTTGAGAAGGCAATATTCTTAGGTGTCATCACCGTATCTTGGTCGCGAGCAACTCGAGACAAGGGATCAATAAAAAACGTTCGAATGATTGTAGGATAAAGACTTTTAAAATCCATGACCAGTACATGGTGATGGACACCCACGACTGGATTGAGAACAAATCCGCCCGTTACGGGACGAAGATACTTAACGTCTTCTACATTGTTTGCGACATAGTGTTCGCGATGTAAATCAGGGAGAAAAAAATGATCAAAAGCACTGGTGGAGCCACCAACACGCTCCAGTAACAATCCTGAGATGTACGAGCGGTTTATAAAAAGTCCAAGGATATCTATTTTTTCAAAAATATCGAGAACGAGGACGGCATCTTTTATGTTGTAGCGGGCGAGGGCCATTTTATCTTCACGAAAACGTCTTTCGATTTCACCCCACTTGTCGTGAACTTCATCCTGATCAATGTCTTTTGATTCGCCCAAGAGAACCTTGGCCACATTATTTAAGCTGTAACTCTCAAGTGAGAAGAAGTTCATTTTCAGGGCCATCGGCCCGTCAATGATCACTCGGCCTTCGAGGTTGAGATTCCACTCCCCTCTGGCATTTTGATACATATCAAGCGTGCGATTGTTTCTTCCTAAAACGAGAGGCACATTAAGCGCTTTTGCTTTTTGATCGAGAAAACGGAAATCAAAACCAATGACATTCCATCCTGTAATGATATCCGGGTCCAAACGTTTAACGGAATTTTGAAACATTTCCAGAAGACCTTTTTCTGTCAGCGAGAAAAAGACTTCTTCCGTATCTTTATCTTTGCCTTTACTTAAAACAAAACAGCGATTTTCTTCTAAATCTTTTTCGCGAAAACAGTAAGCAATCGATAGGAGTCGACCGTCTTTTCCTGTTTCAATATCAAATGAAAGGATTTTAAATTGGGGATAGTGGTTTCCAACACCAATCTTGGGATTTTCAAAAGTCAGTAGATTATTTTTGACCGTAGCAGGTCCAGATAATGTCACTTGAGCGTAGAGACGATTATCCATGAGAAATCTCTCTATGGGGCGAATGTCAGCTTCAAAGGTTCTCACCCCTTTTAACTGGCATTCTTGACGAAAATTTTTTAGCGCGCCTTGTGAAGAAAATTCCCTCTTTTCAACCCAGTGCCCCTCCAAACTACGTAAAGATGTCGGCGATTTTGATTCAACAAAACAGTAATTATTAAAATTATTGAAGATGACTTGAAATGATCCTTCAAGAGATTGACCATAAAATTTCAAGGTCAGTTGATCGTCATAATCAAAGCTGCTACCAGATGAAATAAATCCTTCGATTTGTTTATTCATTCAGATAGAATACCTTGATCTAATTTTTTTTGTGAGGATATCCATGAGAACACTTTATCCAGAAATAGAACCTTTTAATACAGGTTTTTTAAAAGTCTCTGACTTGCACACAATTTATTTTGAAGAGGCGGGAAATCCGAAAGGAACGCCAGTTGTTTTTCTTCATGGTGGACCTGGTGGTGGAATGATTCCTAATTATCGCCGATATTTTGATCCTAAAAAATGGAGAATTATTTTATTTGATCAACGAGGATGTGGAAAAAGTACACCTTTTGCTGAAATTAAGGAGAACTCGACTTGGGATTTAGTGAGCGATATTGAGAAACTAAGAAATAAGTTAGAAATTAAAACTTGGTCTGTGTTCGGTGGTTCTTGGGGTTCAACACTAGCGCTCTCTTATGCCATCAAACATCCCGAAGCTTGTGAAAAACTTTTCTTACGTGGAATTTTTCTCCTTAGAAAAAAAGAAATCGATTGGTTCTATCAAGAAGGGTGTTCTAAAATTTATCCGGATGCGTGGGATCACTATGTGGCCCCAATACCAATGGATGAACGTGGTGATTTTGTCAAAGCCTATTATAAACGTTTAACGTCCCCAGATATCAAGGTCAGAAAAGAAGCGGCTAAAGCTTGGTCTATTTGGGAAGGTTCAACATCTAAACTCATACCAGATACTGATGTAATTGAGCGTTTTGGAGATGATGAATTTGCCGATGCTTTTGCGCGCATTGAATGCCATTACTTCACAAATAAAGGTTTCTTTACAGAAGATAATTTCCTCATTAACAATGTCGATAAAATCCGTCACATTCCAACAGTGATTGTTCAGGGTCGATATGATGTTGTTTGTCCTGCTGAAAGTGCCTGGGAACTTCATCGGGCCTTTCCAGAGTCACATCTGCACATTATTGCGGATGCTGGTCACTCGCTTTCTGAAAAAGGAATTACTGATAAATTAATCGAATACACAGATAAGTGGGTTTAATGCAGATCAACTCCCTCCTTCTCAAAACTAGTTTGATATTTGCTCGCAATGAAAGTGAAATTGTAGAGCGAGAGAGTTATCTGGCCATCAAAACTCCCACTAATCCGGGTTATCACTGGGGAAACTACCTCATTTTTAAGAGTCCACCGGAAGTAGGTCAAATCGATATTTGGAAAAATCTTTTTGCCAAAGAATTTCCCTATTATTCGGAAATCCGTCACTATGTTTTTGCCTGGGATGAACTTAAAGCCCCTTCGACTCCTGAATACATGGCCCATGGTATGGAGTTAGAAAAATCAGTGGGGCTTGTCGCAAAAGAACTCATTCGCCCAAAACATTTCAATGATGAAGTTGTTGTTCGCCCTCTCCAAACGGAGGAGGAGTGGCTCGCTGCTGATGAATTGCAAACGGCCACCAGGCTCGAAACTTATAGCTACAAAGAGTATTTTGAATTCAAAAGGAAACAATCCCTTTCCTATCAAAAACTTGTTCACAAAAATCGCGGTTATCGTTTCGGAGCTTTCTTGGAAGGAAAGTTAGTCGCGGATTTAGGAATTTTTCACGAAGATAGAATTGCTCGTTATCAAAACGTAGCAACCCATCCGGATTTTAGAAATCGCGGAATTTGCTCCACTCTGGTCTACACAGCTGGACAAATTATGCTCGAAGAAGGTCAAGTTGATCAAATGATAATGGTCGCTGATCCTGACTATCATGCGGCCAGAATTTATGAATCAGTGGGATTCAAGCCTCAAGAAGAATCATATAATTTATATTGGTATAAAAACAGCGAGGGAAACAATGTTTAAAAAATTATCTCACCCAATGATGTACGTTCTGGATCTGGAAAGAGCAGTGAAGTTTTACAATGAGAAATTAAATTTTAAAACTCGCTTTCATCACCCAGGCGCATTTGCCTCATTGTATAATGAGGAAATGAATTGCCGTTTGGATTTGCATCCAACTGAAGCTGATTCAAAAGATGTGGGTTTTGGAGCGATGATTTATTTTTCTTCAGACAATCTTGATCGTGATCTTTCACTTCTGCAAAGTAGCGGTGTGAAGACAGGAACGCCTAGAACAGAAGGTGGAAGCCATCGTTTCGTAACATTTTGGGATTCAGAGGGTAATGCTCTAGGGATAGAAGAACAAAAGTAATTATATAGCTTTCACTTTTTCCAAACTAGCTTTAGTCCACTTTTGATCGTCTTCACTGAGAGATGAAAAAACTTTCTCCATTTGATGAATGGCATTCTCGCTTCTTGTTTGATCTCCTAAGGCCGACCAACAATGAGCGAGGACCTCATAAGCAAAAAAGAACTCCAATGGATCACCTTCATTTTTCTTAATGATATTTAAACAATTCTCAGCGTGCTTCATCGCCACTTGAGGTTCAGAAGCTTTAAGATAAGTGTTGGCCAATCGATATTCACCACGTTCAACTTCTAACCAAGTCCCCGCCTTTTCCCAATAGTCTCGACTGATGTGAGCAGCAAGTTTCATCAATTCTTTTTCAATGTCAGTTCGAGTAGGCTTTTCTTCCAGGGCACATGAAAGATTCCAGCCGGTGATAGCAAGACTTTTAATGGCCGGATCGCCTGCCGCCAGTTTTTCTCTCGCTATCTGCTCTGCTCTCTTTAAATAATTTCCAGATCGTTCCAGATCATTATGAGAGGCCAGTGCCGATGCGCTTATGGCATAGATGCGGGCAAGATCAGACTCACTTAAACCGTTCATTGAAGTGTTTTTATCTGAGCAAAGTTTAAGTGCGTGAATGAATCTATTAAATCCTTTTTCGTCATCCAGTGGTTTAACAGATTTTAACTCTTGAAGTAGCCCCTGCCCTTCCGACCATTTACCTAAATGTTCACCACACACATGGAAAATTAAATTCCCCAAGGCCATGACATCATTTTGAGATTCACACAAATGAAAATGAGAACGAAATCCGGACAATACTTTTTCCGGATGATCCGCATGATCTCTCCAGCTTGCATTTAAGTAATCGCTAAATGTCATAACATTTCCTTTTGTACAACTAGACACATAAATGTTGGAAGCTTTGAATACTTACCAAACTTAAAAGGATCAAGACTGCGAAGAGCATCTATCGGTTTGCAATCTTCTATTTTTAGAATTCTAAACCCTGCACTTAAAACGGGATTGATCACTTCTTCAAAAGAGCGATAGTAATCTGGGACAACAACTGGTTCTTCTGTGAAAGCTTTCCAACTCGATTCGACCAACTGAACTCCAAACGCACACTCTGGTCTGTACCAATTCCACGATCCTAATGGATGTTGAATCGTAAAAATAAATTTTCCATTTGGTTTTAATAAACGATGAAACTCGCTAAGAGGAACTGTCCAGTCTCGAATGTAGTCAATTGATAATGAAGCAACCACCATATCAAATTGTCCATCTTGTTCGATAGGTAGTGCTTTGGCCATATCGGCAACAAAGAAAGTTGCATTCTGTGGGACTCGCTTCTTTGCCTGCTCAATCATTTTTGGGCTGACGTCGAAGCCCACAACCTTGGCCCCTTCATGCACGAGATACTCGGCAAGAATGCCTGGACCGCAACCTGCCTCAAAAATTTTCATCCCACGAACATTTCCAATCGCGTTTCGCATGGCCGGTTGTTCAATATAAGCGTTTTCTGCCTTGCTAGGCGCGAGTTTCGAAAAAGCTTCCGCTAATTTTTCGTAGGCCTCTAGTGCAATTGGTTTATCAGGGTTTTCAATTTCAGACATAAAAATTTCCAGTTTTAGTGAATACTTTTTATAACATCAAAAAAGTAGTCTGGCATGTGGGGACGTGGATACCACGCAAGGCATATATTTTCTAAATCACTGTGTTTAGTAGGCAGCAGCTGACAGAGGCGTTTCTTTTTCAGAAAATCTTTGGCCAATTCTTCTGCCATGACACTATAACCGGCCTCTGCTTCGATCAGAGCACTCATGGCATCAGCATTATTAACGAAATGGCGGCGTTTCTGCCCCTCTTTCCAAAGCTCGTGTCTTTTTAGAAAATCGAATGTGTACTGATCATTTTCATCAAAATCGATGATCGCCTCTTGGTCAATAATCTCTTTAATTTTTCTTTTTCTCCAGGCATATGGAGCGACAAGAATATATCTTTCAGGACGAATGATTTTCGAATCCATTTCTAGCGAAACATCGCCATTTTCAACGATCACTATTTGCGAGTCACCTGTTTTAAGTTTTGTAATCGCAGACTGCTGATCAAGAAGATCGAATTGAATTTGTAAAAAAGTGTACTCCTTCATCAGCGGAATAAGTTTGGGTATCACGCGAGTTCGCATGAGACTTGAAGGCCCGGATATTTTCAACTTCACGGCCTCTTGAGCTTTCTCAAATCCCAAACGCCCTTCTAATTCAACAGCGCTTTGGCAGTAACGGAGAAGCGATTCTCCCTCATGAGTGAGGGCCATTCCTTTGCGGGAGCGAATAAATAAAGTCTGCCCGAGTTCTCTTTCTAAAGAACGAATGCGCTGGGTGACTCCCGTCTGTGTGAGTCCAATTTTACGGGCAGCTTCCTGAACGGTTTTACGTTCAACGATGGCCATGAATGCAAGTAAGTTGGGATGAAGTAAACTCATTTTAATTCATATATAAATCATTATTATGAATTATTCAATGCCACAAAGAAAATTTACAGTGCCTTTCCAACAGGGGGGAAAACATGAAACTATTACTGCAAATTCTCTTTTTATCACTATTGTCACTTAAGGTTCAGGCCATAGAAGCCACTCATGGAATGGTCATTTTTGGCGAAGAAAAAATCTTGGCCTACCATCTTCCGATGTTTCACAAGGTCCACGCTTATCAAGTTGTTCTGGAGTTGAAGCTTAATGATACCCTAAAAACTGAATTGTCGGCCCTTCAGCAAAAGGGTGAACTCGTGACTTTTGTTCCAACGCCTTTTGACATGGATAAGTTTCTCGCGAATCCCCATTCTCTCAAGGGAGATTTTTATCTAGGGCATTTCGAAAAAGACGGGCAACTTATTCACGAAAACATCTCCGTGGATGTTGTAAAAACCATTTATCAAAAACCAATTCGAATTGAAACTGCCACAAGAGCTCTGGATGATTACATCCTCGTCGGATCATCAAAAGACTTGTACGCGATTCATCTTCTCAATGGAGTTTATCACCAGGATCACATTGTTAAATTAAATGCGATGACTTCTCTGTGGAATGTCCGTTACCTCAATGAGGCCATTAGCAACAATAAAACTTTGAAATTTTCAAAAAGCATTATTGAACAAGGGGATGTATTTAAATTTGAATTCCTGTTTCAAGGACATTGCAGACTAGAAGAATGCCCGAGAACTGTAATGATTTCAGGCGAAGTTGAAAAAATAATCTTTAACGATCACGTCCATTAAAAATAGGCCCGCAAAAAGCGGGCCTTTATAACTAATATTTATCAAACGCGCATCTAATTGCGCCATTCATATGAGGCGATTTGATATGACCTTCTGCAAGCCCAAGAGCATCGCTCTCATCCATATAAAATGAAAGTTTGATGTTTTTAGCAACGAAGAGTGCAAGAACATCATCCGTTTTATCTGTTACTTTGGTTTCGAAAACTGGTTTATAACTCCCAGAGTTTTTTGTAATTGTTACTGTTGAATTGTCTGTGTTAACTGTAACAACTGGAGAATCTTTATAAGGAACATCAATCAAGAAGCATGACCATGTATCTGCTAGTGCTGATGTAGAAAGAGTAAGAGAAAGAAATAGTGATAAAGCTTTCATTGAAGTCCTCCAAAGTTAAGTTGGAGGACTTATAGTTTATTCTCCCGATAGAGGAAATTATATAAACAAAATACTTCTTATCTAATTTTTCTAACGAGGAACATCCCATCTCTGATAGGCATTAGTGTACCGTACAGATCTTCACTCTGAGCTATGAAATCATTTACTTGGCGAATGTATTCAGTGTTTTTGTCGTAATGAACTTCTAAATTAAGTTCAGCATCTGGAAGAACTTTTCCGCTCCAAAGAACGTTATCGATAACGATTATCCCCTGCTTAGAAAGTTTCGGCAGCGTAAGCTTGAGATATTCGATGTAATTTCTTTTGTCAGCATCGATAAACACCAGATCAAATTCTCCAGTGAGTGAAGGGATGATATCGAGAGCTTGCCCCAGTTTACTTGTAATTTTTGAGCCGTGTGGAGATTTGGCCCAAAAAGTCTTGGCCACTTCAACAGTTGATTGATTGATATCGAGAGTGATGACTTCACCATTAGCGGGAAGATTTTCGGCCATCGCGAGTGCTGAATAACCTGTGAAAGTACCTAACTCAAGGACTCGAACCGCATTGATGGAACGAAGGAGGAACCCCAAAAAAGAGGCTTCCATTTTTCCAATGAGCATTTGAGCTCCCTGAACGTTTGCTCGAGTGTGTTCTTCAAGAGCCAAACAAATTTCAGAGGGGCGGTTACTTTTAGCTACACAATATTCTTCTATTTTTTTATCAGTAATTTGCATATAAATTCCCATGGTTTAGACGGCCGTGATACGGCTTAACATTAGCGCAAAAAAGGAGTAAGGTATAGCCATGAAAATCACCCCAGTTAAAGAATGGCTTAATTCATCTGACACTCCAATAGTCATGGCCGGACCATGCTCAGCTGAATCGCAAGAACAAGTCATGTTGGCCGCACGCGAGCTTAAAAAAAATCCTGCGATAAAAGTTTTCCGCGCTGGAATTTGGAAACCGCGAACTCGTCCAAATAATTTTGAAGGTCTTGGAGAGCTTGCACTTCCATGGTTGGCCGAAGTTAAAAAAGAAACTGGTTTATTAGTCACAACTGAAGTTGCAACTGCAAAGCATGTTGAATTATGTTTGAAACATGGTGTGGATATTTTATGGATCGGCGCTCGCACTACGGCCA
>CAMLRB010000042.1 GCA_946482295.1 uncultured Bacteriovorax sp.
GCCCCGTTAACAAAGGTAAAAAGACCGGAGAAATAATTATTTAAGTCATAATATTGGAACGATACAGCCTGAGATAAGACAAAGTAATCATCCGGAACTCTTAATTTTTTGGCTAATCCAACAGATACCGAAGTGATGTTGAAACTCTGGCTTCTCGTTACGTCACGCGTAGAATAATTGTATAAAAACTGTTTGCTGTGCGATAATGAGGCAGAGAAGCTTACCTGTTTTTTTCCTCCAAACCAAGGCTCGGAAAAGGAAAGACTGTATGTCTGGAAGTAAGAACTACCCTGTAAACGCAAGGACATTTTTTGTCCGTCACCCATAGGAAGTGGTTTGTATGCGTCTTTGTTCAAAAGGTTTCTTGCCGAGAAATTGTTAAATGACAGTCCTAAAGTTCCAATGAAACCACCGCCGCCATAACCTCCCTGAAGTTCTACCTGGCTCGAACCTTTTTCTACCACATTATAATTGATATCTACTGTTCCGTCTGCGCCATTTGGCTTCACATCCGGTTTTAAGGATTCCGGGTCAAAGAAGCCCAATTGGCCTAACTCACGAAGACTTCGCATTACATTGTCCTTGCTCCATTTTTGACCTGGTCTGGTACGCAATTCACGATAAATTACGCGGTCATTGGTTCTGTCGTTTCCGGTTACGGTAACGTTGTTGAAATAAGCGATTGGCCCTTCTGTGATTCTGATTTCGAAATCGATAGTGTCATTTACCGTCTTTACTTCAACGGCATTAATATTAGAGAATAAGTAACCATTGTTTTGGTACAGATTGGTTAAGTCTTCACCGTCAGGTTTGGTTTTATCAGCAATACGCTCCTGAAGCATTTTTCCATTGTAAACATCTCCTTTTTTGATGCCTAAAATCTGATCCAAGGCTCTATTGGTATATATCGTATTACCTAAATAGCGAATGTCTCCAAAATAATATTTTCTTCCTTCTTCAAGGGTTATTTTAATATCGACGGTGTTATTCTTATCATTGTAGGTAACCGTTTCGTTGGTAATACGCGCATCACGGTACCCATTTTCTTTATATTTATCAATAACCGAAACTAAATCTTCGTTGTATTTTTCCTTAATGAATTTTGAAGATTTAAGGATTCGCATTGGATTCAGCAGTCCTTTTACTTTCGTATTGGACATAGCTCTTTTTAGCTTAGCTGTTTTTATTTTGGTGTTACCGATAAAGTCAATGCTTTTAACTTTTACTTTTTTGCCGCGATCAACGTTGATTACCATGTTGACTCTGTTTTCAGTACTGTCGGGAATGGTATTGATTACGACTTTAGTATTGTAATAACCGTCTTTCTTGTATTTGTTTTCGATGTAATTTTTCGTGGTGGTCAGTAAGTTTTCATTAACAACTTTATCTTTTTTAAGATCATTAAGCAGTGGAATTGTTCCAGGAAAAAGTAATGATGTGGACGCTGCTCTGGCATTATAAATATCAATATAACGATCTCTTATCTCTTTAAACGAATATTTTTCGAGATCAAGTCCAATGGCCTGATAGTATTTAATAATGGGAAAATCAAAAATTTCACGATACTTGCTGACCGATATTGGAGCGGCATCGTAAAAGGGAAGGATTGTATTTATACATTGAACCGCCAACTCAGCATCATTTAGCAAAGTTCCGTTCCAATCCCAGATGATAGTGTCGTAATTTTTTATTCTTTTATAAAACATTTGCATCAAAGTAGTTCTAGCTCACATCACAAACAATTGTAAACAGATGCTATAACAAACTATGATATAGGCAATTACCTATAATGTTTTGAAACTGATGCAATGAAATGTTAATTAGCCTTCTCTGAATAGACGAACACGGCGCTGAACAGAGCGAGAGTATAGATTCATAAGATGGGTTTTATAGCTCTTGTGAGAATGTTCACGCTCAATGAAAAATTTGTAAAGACGAGTTTTTTCTTTGTAAACACCACGACCGAGAATCATTTTTTCCCACTTATCGCGGAGTTCGCGGGCATCGTAGAGTTTGTACGTCTCACCTACACCTTCGTATTCTTCTACAAGATCTTTTGAGCAAAAATTACGACCCATAATCGCTGGCACTTCGTGCATGATTGCACTAATTGCGAAATCTTCGACGAGTTCATGATCACCGTTACTGATCCAAAGATCTAAACGTGTGATCACCCCTACTATATCTTGAGTGGTGACGAAGAGAACATCTTCCGTCAAATCCTGCTCTTGGATGTCTTTCATCAAGGCCGGAAGGAAAGGCATGCTTTGAAATTCTACTGGTGAGATTAGTACAAGTTTACTTTTTCTTATCGCTGTTTGTTTTTCATTCAACACTCTAAGTGCTGAAAGAATCGGAACAAGATTATTGTAATTGTCGAGACCTGGAGAAATGTAAGTTCCAACTAAAAAATAATCTTTGTAAGTTTCAAAGTTGATTTCAATTTCTTTGGGATTTACCGGTTCTTCGTATTTAAGGCCCATGCCAAAGTAATCGATTTTTTTCATGGGAAGCCCTAAGTTCCCAAGCGCATCCTGAAGAAGATTTTTATTTCCAAGAATCAAGGAATCGATTCTAGAAATTAAGGGACGATACCAAAAGCGCTGAAGAGGTTTATCGATCACATGATCTTGAGTCATAACAAGTGCGGTGAGATTTTGGCGTTTGAGTTGAATACTCAAAGAAAACAACAAACGAAAATCATAACAATGAACAATATCGATGTGCACTTTTTTAAACACAGTTCCCAGAGGAAAATGGCGGTGAAAATCAGTGAAGCGATTGAGGAAATTTTCTTTGAATGGGATGACTTCAACATCAAGACTACGGGCCATCTTTGCGGCAAACGAATCTTCGTATGTACAAATGTAAATATTGTAGCCGTGTTTGCGAGCAAGAATAATATCACGAAAAGCAAAACGCTCTTTCGTGTTCCAACTCATCGTTGGTAGAAGATAAAGAATGTTGCGAGCATATTTATTCGTCAACCGACATCCTTTTACTTAACAAGAATTCCTGGTTTGTAATCCACTAACTCTCCATAGAGAGAACCAATTTTAACTTTTGCTTGGAACTTAAGAAGTTTACGATCAGCGTCTGGTCCATACCAGAAGATAATGTCTCCACTCTTTTTAAGAACACCTGGAAAGTGTGTTTCTGCTCTAATACGAATAGCGCGCATGTCTTTACCATTAACAGAAGTTGTTTCGAGTCCATCAACCCAAATTTTAAGTAACCAGATTTTTCCACGAGTCACGACTGGTACTTCATACATATCCCCTTTCACAAGCGGAAGACCACGAACAAACTGAAGGGCCGAAAAAGAATCCTGGGCATAACGTGGAAGTGGCTTTTCTATTTTTTCGTTTTTCGTTTGACCGTCTTTCACCTTTTTAAACCAGTGATACGTCATCATCTTTTCGAAATCAAACAATTGGAGATCGTCTACGTTTTGTTTTTTCTCCCGCTGGATAAGCTGATATTTAAGTGGGAGAAATGTATCTTTTTCAACAAAACTTTCAATGTAATCATCTAACCAGTAAAAGTAGCGGTAAGCATCGCTCGACTTAAAACGTGCAAAATAGTGATACACAGTTTTATCTTTAATTTTTGCGAGACCTTTTGAAGTAATCGTAATATATCCTGCGGTTACTCCCAGATATGAAATGGCCATGACTGATTGTTCGCCGGAATAAAAGGCAGGCTTGAATCTCTCCCAGACATTCTTTGATTTGACGTCGTACTCTTTGTACTCAGGTGGATAATCAGCAGGGTAAGGAGTCTGCGCTGGTTGTGGTATCGGAGCAGGGACCTCCTCTTTTTTCACCACTGTTTCTTTTTTGGGAGTAGTTTTAGGTTTTTCAGGAGTTTTCTTTTCTACTGCTGTAGGCTTACCGTCTTCAACTTTGATTTCAGTGATTTTGATTTCTGTTTTACTCGGCTCACTCGCTTTGATTTCAACAGTTGCTGTTTCTTTAAATTCTTCAGCCTGCTTCTTTTCAATATCAAATGTTTCAATGAGGTCAGCAGACTCAGTTGATTTCATGACTTCTTGTTTTTCTTTTTCATGATTTGTTGAACACGAAGGTGCGAGCAACAACACACAAAGGATAAGAGAAGTGAATGAATGTTTAGCGGCCTTTTTCATAATATGTCCTAATAGATATTCTCAAAACATGAGTCGATAACTTTCTTGGCGTTCTCTTCTCCATTTAGGAAATGGAGATCTACTTCCAAAAATAAAATGATGGCGTCTTCGACAATTTTATTAATTCTCACCATATCTTTTTCAGTTGTGATGAGAAGTGCATCTTCATTTTTTGCATACGAAAGGAGTGAATTGATCTCTTCTGGTTTAAAGAAGTGATGATCAGGGAATGATTCAGTAACGATAATTTCCGCTCCAAGATCTTCGAGCAATTTGTAAAATGATCGTGGATTAGCAACACCAGCTAAGCAAATAACTTTTTTCCCACGGATTTGTTCAGTTGTGTATACGAGTTCGTACTTAGAATTGTAGAAACCATTTGGACGAAATCCAACTTCCGCGAATTCCACCCCTAATGGCAAATGAGGCTTAAGAAAAGTTTTAAGCTCACTCACTCTCTGAGGACCAGCAATGTCAGCTTTACCTAAAACGATAAGATCAGCGTCTTTTAAGGCCTGAAAACCCTCGCGCATATATCCTAATGGTGCCACCTGATATTTTTCCATCGGCATAAGTGTATCGAAGAGAACAATATTCAGCTTGCGTTTGATTTTTATGTGTTGATGTCCGTCTTCCAGTAAAACGGCATCAGGTTGAACTTTCGGAAAATAAAAGGCCAAATTTTCACTGCGTTTTTTTCCAACAACGATCGAAGCATCTTCCAGGCGCCTGGCAAACAAGAGGGCCTCATCGCCGTAATCTTCTGGATCTGGATTTATTTTTTTTCCTGAGAGAATAAGGCCTGAAGAGTTTTCAAGTTTGCCTTTGTATCCACGCATGAGAACCATGACACGCTTATTTTTTGTGTGTAAGTATTGAGCGAGCCAAAGAGTGAAAGGAGTTTTTCCTGTTCCACCAAAAGTTAAATTTCCAATTGAAATGATCGGCACTTGAAACGAACGTTGTTTAAACATTCCATAATCGTAGCAAGTTCGACGGATAAAATAGAGAGCTTCCCAAATCCACGAGAGCGGCGATAAAAAGATTCTTTTAAGTAATGGGATGCCTTTTTTCTTCATATGAATTTTTTAGTACTTCCGCCATAATCTGAGGTACGTCTCGAGTTTCACCCTGAACTAAAACTTTTGTAAGTTTTAGCTGCTCTCTAAGCTCTGAGTAATCCCCTTCATTATAATACCAATTCTTTAAATACAATACGATATTATAGGCATCAACTTGGTCTTGAAGAAGCTCAGGAAAAACCGTGCGATTCTGTATGATATTGGCGAGACTAATGTGACCTCGATAGCTCACGAGATGTTCGTAAATAAATTGATTCAAGAGCGATGTTTTGTAACAAACGACTGTTGGCACTTCGAACAAGGCGCATGTCAAAGTGACAGTTCCACTAGCAGCGAGAGCAAAGTCACTTACCTTCAATGCATCAACCAGATTTTCATTCGTATAGACTTGATCAAAGTACTCTTGATACGGTTCGTAGAGAGCTTCAGGAACTGAACTTGATTTAACAATGGCCACACGAAACGGAAAAGATTCTTTGAGTTTATTTAACGACTCGATGAATACAGGGAGTAATTTTTCGACTTCAAACTTACGTGAACCAGGCAAGAGAGTAATTGTCGGTGTTTTACGGAAGCCTGGAGCTTTTGAAAAAGCTTCGAGTTCTTTTTTGTATGTTGTCCATAATGGATGATTCACCCCCATGACGGAATGAACTCCTCTATCGTGAAACCATTTTTTTTCAAAAGGAATGATTGTAAAAAGGGTATGTACTGAAGCCGCTAATTTTTTTACACGATATTCTTTCCAGGCCCAGGCTTGAGGGGCCACATAATAAAGAACATTCACTCCTAGTTTTTTTAATTTACCTGCGAGTTTGAGATTGAAAGATTGAAAATCAACGAGGATAGCTGTTTTACAATTTCTTCTCTGAACTTCTTCAACAATGTGATCCATTGCTTTTTTATAAAAAGGAATTTTGGCGATGACTTCGCTGTATCCCCAAGATGAAAAATCATTGAGGTGATAAAGGAGTTCGAGTCCTTCTCTCTTAAGTTCATCTCCACCGACGCCAAAAAAAGTAGTCTCAGGTGATTTATTTTTGAGTTCCGAAAAAAAGCTAAGTGCATGCTCTTCGCCCGATTTTTCACCTGCAATAATGAGACATGAAAACTTACTCATTAAAGAGGAACCTCTTTACCAATCTCAACCGAAATAAGAACAGCATCAATTAATCGAACTGCAAGAAGTCCGTCTTCCAATGAAATAATTGGAGGTTTGCCCTCAATGATCGATTGATAAAAATGTTTATGTTCAAGCATTAGGTGATCGCGTTTTTCATATTGATCAAGACTCACGAATTCTGGACCTGTCATTGAACCTAGCGCTTCGGAAATTTCATTTCTCATAAGATCAACGTGAAGTGTTCCGGCCTTATTGGAAATTTCGAGCTCACGAACTTCTTTTGTTTGATTACGGCCAACCGAAATCGTCGCTCTATGACCTGACTTGAATTTGAAGTTTGCTGTCACATAATCATAGCGATTCGTGCGCATTTTAAATCCCATCGCTTCAACACTAATAGGTGTTTCGTCGAAGAGGTAAACAAGTAAATCGAGATCGTGAATCATGAGATCTTGAACGACATCAACGTCAGTCGCGCGACCTTTAAAAGGAGCAACTCTTTTTAAAGTGATGTGTGCTGGTGCTTCGAAAAATTGCTTATATTTTTCTCTACGTTCCCAGGCCTGGTGAAAACGCTCTGAGTGTCCTACTTGAAGAAGAACGCCTGCTCTTTGTAATTCGGCCTGTAGATTAAGCGCTTGCCCTGTTGTTTCGGTGACTGGTTTTTCACAAAAGACGTGTTTTCTGTGTTGAAGTAGATAATTCACAATTTCGTAATGAAAGGATGTTGGAGTGACGACGATTGCGGCATCGATATCATCGATACACTTCGAAATGTCGTCTACGACTTCGACATTAGGATGAGCCGATCGCGCGGCTTCTTGTCCAGCTGGAAATTTTTCAACGATATATTTTAATTCGGCCATCTGAGGAAAGGCCTGTGCTTTTTGAGCATGCCATTTTCCAAGGTGACCATAACCAATGACGGCTACTCTAATTTTTTCCACGAGCGCTATTCCTTACGGGTTAAACGGTGCTATTCCGATTTCCGTTTTTTTGATTTGTTCAACCATCTCTTGGACAACACGGTTGTCTTTGTATTCGGCCATAAATTCTTCGTGTTCTACGAATGCACGTGGCGAAAGCGCAGAAGCTTCCATTGTACGGTAGAAGTCGACCACTTCCGAAATTTCTTGTTTTGAATATCCCTGACGACGAAGTCCGATAATGTTGATTCCTTTTAAGTATGCTCTATTTCCCATTGCTGTACAGAAGACTGGAATGTCTCTATCGATCGCAGCAGCTCCGCCGATGTAAGCTCCTCTACCCAATGTTACGAATTGAGAAATATTTGTTCCGCCGCCAATTCCAACTCTGTCCCCTACTCTTACGTGGCCAGCAAAGTTCGTTGAGTTTGCGACTGTGCAGTTATTTCCCATCACAACATCGTGACCAATGTGGACGTAGGCCATGAACAAACTGTTGTTACCAACTGTCGTGACATGATTTTCTTTTAGTGTTCCACGGTGAACAGAACAATATTCGCGGAAAGTATTGTTGTTTCCAATAACTGTTCTCGTAGGCTCACCTTTGTAAGAGTTATCTTGAGGAGGAGCTCCTATTGAACAACCTTGGAAAAATTGATTACCTTCACCGATAGTTGTGTGTCCGTCGACAACAACATGTGAATGAAGAATTGTATTTGCGCCGATTTCAACGTTCGGGCCTATGATACAAAAAGGTCCAACCTTTACTGTTTCATGAAGTTTAGCTTGTGGGTCAACGAGAGAACTTGGATGTATTGTTGCCATAGTAAAATCCCTTTTAAGACATTTTTAATGAAGCCAATACCGTGGCTTCACTCATGAGTTGATCGTTATGATAAAGTTTACATTCGCTCGTGATCATCGGTCCTCTAATCTTGAGAAGACGTGTAACGAGTTTTAAATCCATTTCTGGTAGCACTGGTTTTCTAAAACGTGCTTCATTGATTCCAAGGAGGGCCACATCCATTTTCATTTCCATAGGATTTTCGTTCACCAAAAAAACGATGAAGCTTGTCGCTTGTGCCATCATTTCGACTTGAACCACTCCTGGAAGAATTGGATATTCTGGAAAATGTCCTGCAAAGATCGCGTGATCTTTTTTAGTGCGATAGTGGGCCACAACTTCCGAGTCGGTTAGATCTTTTAATTCAAACAGAGGAAATTTTCTCAACTCTTTCATGTGAAAATCTTTTGCTGGAAGAGATACTGATTCTACAGAATCAATAAAGAGAAAAGGATCTCTGTGGGGAAGTACTTTTTTAACTTGTTCAGAATTTAGCAACATGAGCAACCTCAATCCTATTCAGATTTATTTTTTGAGAGCGAAAGCTTTCTAAGCGTCGCTACTCCTTTCATCCATTCTTTAATATCACGGGCGGGAAAACCACCAACGACCGCGCCATCAGCGATATCGTTTGTTACTCCAGCACCACCAGCGATTTGCACGGCCTTGCCAACTTCGATTCCATTTGCAAGCGCAGCTTTTCCACCAATGACAGTATAGTCACCGATAGATGTACTTCCGCCAATTCCCACTTGTCCGCAAAGAATAACTCCTGTGCCAAGTTTGCAGTTGTGACCGATTTGAACTTGATTATCAATTTTTGATCCTGCCCCGATTATCGTGGGTGAAAAAGTTCCAGAATCAATACATGTCGAAGCGCCGATTTCTACATCGTTTCCGATGATCACACTTCCAACGTGCCATACTTTGTGGTGAACGCCTTTACTGAAGTTGTACCCAAATCCATCTGCTCCAATTGAGCAAAGAGCATGGATGCGTACGCGTGAACCAATTTTTACATTTCGATAAATTGTGGTGTTGGCGAAAATTTCTGAGTCTTCTCCGATTTCAACTCCGCTCATGATGACAACACCAGAGTGAATGCGAACGTTTGCCGCGACCTTAACGTTTTCACCGATAAACGCACCTTGAGCAATCCAGGCAGTAGGATGAACACTTGCTGTTCCCATTTGTCTGCCATCAATCATATCATTTGGTGACTTGATGATTTCTTCGTAAAACGGTTTAGAGAGAAAAGACATGGCGAGATTCACATCAGCAACATGTCCCAACCAAAGTGCTTTCTTTTTTAAATTGTTGATTGTTTCTTCGTTTAAAAGATCGAAATATTTTTTCTCAACAAGAACACCTACTCGCTCAACTTTTTCTTGAGAGAGAAAGTCATTGGCGAAAGTTTTGTTTTTGATGAAATAAAGATGATCGGCAGCAAATAAACTTGAATCAGTAATGCCAAGGATTTCAGAATTTAGATCAGTATCTGTGACAATCTCAATCGAACTATCGAAGTTTTTAAGGTTTCCTAATTTCATGAGTACACTCTTAAAACTAATGAGGACCCAACTTGGGTCCTCGTCAGTCATTAAATTATTGTTGAGACTATTTAGGGAATTTTTTGTTGTAAGCTTTAACAACTTCATCCGTTAAATCTTTTTCAGATTTAGCGTAAAGGATTGGCGCTGTAGCAGCTTCGTAAACGAGATCAACGTCTGCGCTCTTTGAAACTTCATCAACAACTTGCTTAACTCGCTCAAGGATTGGAGTTTTAAGTTTTTGCTCCATCTCTTGAATTTCTTTTTGGAATGATTGAGTCTTTTGTTGAATAGCGATGATCTTTTCCTGGATCTCTCTTTCTTTTTTAGACTTTTCTTTATCGTTGATTACTGAAGCTTTTTTTGAGTAATCGTCTTGAAGCTTTTTAATTTTATCTTCTTCGTCTTTTAGGATTTTTTGTTTTTCATCAAATGATTTTTTCAATTGATCGCGAACTGCAACCCCTTGGTTAACTGAAATAAGAACTTTTTGAACGTCGATTTTTCCAACCGACACTGCAGCGAAACCTGTGCTCGCGAGAACGAATGCCATAGCGGCCACTAATGCTTTCATTGAATACTCCTTCATATTTTAAAACAATTGTCCTATATCGAAATGGAATTGAGAACCCGAATCTTTAGCGCGATCGCCTAGCGGGTAACCGAATTCAAAGCGAAGTACTCCGATTGGTGAATACCATCTGAATCCAAAGCCATAATCCGCAAATACTTTCACGTTATCCATATCACCAGCGTGCCCGGCGTCAAAGAAGACAACCCATTTTAGTCCGGCTTCGCGAGATAGTGGATGTTGGAACTCAAGCTGAGTGTAAGCTTTAAATTCACCACCAGAGTTAAATGTTACTTTTTTACCGTTTACAGTTGCGTCTCTCAAAGGCCCTACGGCTTCTTGTGAATACCCTCTTAGGTTACGAGAACCACCGAGGACGAAACGTTCTGTACGCGGGATATTTTGACTGTCGACTTTATCCAAGCGGCCTGCATAGAAGCGTGATCTGAAAACAAGATCTCCCCAAACTGGGTAATAGCCACGAGCTTCCGTTTCATTTTTAATCCATTTTTTATCGCCGCCAATACCTGTGTATTCTGTCGACAAGCTTAGGAAGTAACCTTTACGTGGATCTGATCGATCGTCACGTTTGTCGTGCACGATCTGTGTCTGCACAGAAGATGCAATACCATTTTCTTCTTCAACGATAATCGTTTGATCGTCTACAGAGCTAATCGTTTTATCTTCAATTTTATAAGTCATATAAAGATTCGTGAAACGAAGAATCGGGTATCCCACGCGAACGTTCGCTCCTTTAGATTTTTCGTTATACGAAGCAGACGTATCGTCATTAGAAATGAAAATTCCTCCACCAAGTGTCCACTTAGTGTCGAATAAAAATGGCTCAGTGAAATCGATACTAAACGTGTTCGATGTTTTCGCTAAGTTCACACTGAAAGATAAGTTTTGTCCGAGACCTCTAAAGTTCGATTGGGTAATCGAAGCCTGGAAGAATCCGCCTGTAGCCGTTGAATAACCAGCTCCGAGAGAAATTTGTCCCGTGTTCTTTTCTTTGAGCGAAATTTCAACATCGAGAACATCTTCTTTATCTTTTGGCGAAACAGTGTTGAAAACAATTGATTCAGGTTCAAAGAAACCTAAACGCTGAACGTTTTCACGTGATTCACGCAGAGCTGTTCCGTTGAACTTCTGACCTTCACGAATCAACAATTCACGACGAACAACTTTATCGCGTGATTTATTGTTACCCTTAATTTTAATTTTACCAAAGTAGGCAATCTTCCCTTTTTCAAAAGAGAATTCAACGTCAACTTTGTTTTCACCTGGAACGACATTCAAATTACGAATGACGTTGGCAAAAGCATAACCCTCATCCTGATACATCTCAGTGAGAAGCTGGATATCTTTACGAAGAGATTCTTCAGAATACGTTTCGTTTTCTTTAAGAATCATTTTTTCACGGAGGTCAGCCTCAGGGAAAAGAACTTCACCCTGGTAACTAATTTTATTCACGGTAAACTGCGGGCCTTCCGTTAACTTGATTGTGATGTAGACCCAGCGCTTATCTTCAGAAACTGTAATTTCTGGTGTGCCGATATTGATCTGCAAATACCCTTTCATGCGGTAGAAATATTTCAATCGTTCAATATCGTTTTGAAAGTTAACTTCTTTGAAATTTCCTGATCCAGACATGAATGAGAAAAGTGAGTCTTCTTGCGTTTGAAGAATACTTTTGATTTCGTCGTCTTTGAAAGCAAGGTTTCCAAGAAAGCTAATTTTTTTAACTTTAACTTTATCGAATTCTTTAATGTTGAAAACGAGTTCGATATTTTCTTCGTTTAGTTTCTTCTCTTTGTAATCAATTGAAGCAAGAAAGTATCCTTTCTCTTCGTAGAATTTAAGAAGTGACTGTACGTCGCCTTTAATTGTCGTTGTATCGAGAATAGAGAATATTTTTGATTTAACTTGTCCTTTCAAATCATCATCTGAAAGTCCGTCATTTCCTTCAAAAGTAATTTTTGTGATGATTGGTTTTTCTTTTACTTGAAAACGAAGAACATTCTTTCCGTTCGTTAGTTCCTGATGGGCCTCAACCTCTTCGAAATATTTCATCGAATAGATTTTTTCGAGATCTTTTTTAAGGAGGTAATTATCGAGAGTCATGCCCGGCTTAGAGCCGATTTTTTCAAGAATAGCTTCTTTCTCTACTTTTTTAAGACCTGTAACATCGATGGTATCGATCTTAAAAAGATCAGATCTTTCACCTAAGTCTTCAGCACCAAAAACACTAAAGCATAAGCTTTGTAGAATCAGAAAAATGAATGAGAAATATCTCAGAGACATTAAATCTCCACAGTCGATTAAAATACTAAGGTATTAAAAGTAGCAAGAACATCTTGAAGTGCAAAGAACTTTATCGCTGGAAAAAGCTCACTGCGTTACGAGTACTCCATCACGCATGATAAATTGTTTTGGAAAGCTTTGAGCTATCACTGGATCATGTGTAACGATCACGAGTGTCGCGTGGAAATCGCGTGCTAATTCTTTCAATAGGTGAATAACCTTTGCTGAGTTCTCCGAATCAAGATTTCCTGTCGGCTCATCGCAAAGAAGAAGTTTTGGTTTCAACGAAAGGGCGCGAATGATATTGATTCGCTGCTGCTCACCACCAGAGAGCTCAAAAGGAAATTTTTTCAAACAGTGCTCTACACCTAAATGACGGGCCAAATTTTCTGCACGGGCCACGACCTCATCGCTGTACAATCCACCCAAACGCGATGGCAAAAGAATATTATCTAAGCAATTCATCGAAGGAAGTAAAAAGTGAAATTGAAAAACAAATCCAACGTATCGATTGCGATAAAGAGCGAGATCTTCGTCAGAGAGATCTACTAAATTCTTTTGATTGACGATGACCTTTCCCTCTGTCGGACGATCAAGCCCACCAAGAAGATAAAGCAAAGTTGATTTCCCAGAACCAGATGAGCCACGAATGAGGTATTCTCCTCCTTCATCCATTGAGAGTGTCACACCATTAAGGGCACGCGACTGATTATAACTTTTTTTAACGTTTTCTAATTTAATCATCATACAAATTCCTGTCTCAACCCTTCCAATAAACTTTTACTGCGAAGTTTTATGAGCAATGTAAAAGTTATGAGCATGACCCAAAAAAGCGCGAGCATATAAACAAATCCATAATCCATCCAAGACAAGTGCATTTCAATTCTTGGCATGTAATAAATTTCCGCTGGCAGTTCAAAGAATGGAAGATATAGCAGCAGAAAATGAAAGAGCTTCACGAGTAAAAAAGCGAGTGGACAGGCCACTAACCATATAAGCAAAACGAGCTGGAGCCAAATGCGTCCCATCGCCTTTTTTGAAAGGCCGAGCGCTTTAAAGAGAAAAAGTTCTTTTGCTTTTTTCTCATTGAGAAAAATAATAAAAGCGAGCACATTAAAAATAGAAATCACCACGATAATTTGCAGAATCAAACTGATGAGAACTTTTTCTGCCTGGACAGCTTCGATAAGGGCTGAAAATTCTCTCCAATAGGGCTTGAAATAATATCCCGGAGAAAAAGCGTAGCGCAGATCGCGCATTTTATTTTCAATTTGCTCAAGATCATTACTTTCTTTTTTATTTTTGGTGACATTGAAAGAGAGCATATTGATCTTTTGCCCTAATTCTAAAATTTGCTGAACATCTTCAAGTCGTGCATAAATAAGTCGTGAATCTTTTTGATACACTCCATGAGAAATGATCGATGAAACTTGAAAACGATGCAGGGCCGGCATACCTTTAAGTGTCGAATTCCCTTTTCCAAAAGCGAGAACAATTTCATCGCCTACTTTTACATTATTAATTTTTGCGATCTCACTTCCGATGACAACCGTTCCACTTTTGAGAACAAGCGGAAGATCAACGATTCTCGCATAAGCATCATCAACACCTTTGATGATGACTCCTCGAGATTCGTCATTGAAAATAAGAAAACTTTCTGTCTGCACTATAGAGGAGATTTCACCAATGCCAAGTTCGCGCAGTTTGGAATAAAGCGAATCTTGCTGATAAAAAAAGCCATTTTGCGAAAGCATGACAATTTCGCCGGCCGACTGGCGAAGACCTTTTCTGAGCGACTGATCGAATCCATCCATCAGCCCCATTGTTGAGAGAATAACGGCGATGGAAAAAGCTAAACCTATAATCACGAAGGCCAGGAATTTTCTGATTCCCCCTTGATCAAGAAAGAGCATGAGAAAAAGTTTAAGCGAACTAGGCTTCATTCACAGTACCCTGCTCGACTTTCCAGCGGAGGAAGGCATCCATGAAGCTATCTAAATCACCTTCTAAAACTTTTTCAGCGTTAGAACTTTCAAAATTTGTCCGGTGATCTTTAACTAACTTATAAGGGTGAAGAACGTAAGAGCGAATCTGAGCGCCCCAAGCAATATCTTTTTTCGTTGCCTCAAGTTCCGCTTCTTTAGCGCGTCTTTTTTCCATCTCTAGTTCATAGAGACGTGAACGAAGAACTTTCATTGCCTGTGCCTTGTTTTGCAGCTGAGAACGTTCGTTCTGACAAACGACGACAATGTTTGTAGGTATGTGAGTGATTCTTACCGCTGAGTCAGTCGTGTTTACCGACTGTCCACCAGATCCACCTGAACGGTAAACATCAATTCGTAAATCTTTATCTTGGATTTCAATTTCAATTGTGTCGTCAATTTCCGCTGAAACAAACAATGAAGCAAATGAAGTATGTCTTCTTCCTGCTGAATCAAAAGGTGAAAGTCGAACAAGACGATGAACGCCCGATTCAGATTTCAACAATCCGTAAGCATAGTTTCCGGTGATTGTAACAGTTGCGGATTTGATTCCAGCGGAATCACCTTCTTGCGTATCGAGAATTTGTACTTTAAATTTTTTTGATTCTGCCCAACGTATAATCATTCGAAGGAGCATATAGGCCCAATCGCAAGATTCAGTTCCACCGGCCCCAGAGTTGACGGTGACGATGGCATTATTGGGATCTAGTTCATCAGAGAGAAGAACTTTTTGTTCAGCGGAGTTAAAGGCCTGCATGAAATTAGCATAAACTTCTAGTGCTTCCGTGGCAGACGATTCGTCATTTTCTGTGATGGCAAAATCGAGTAGAACATCAAAATCATCATACAGCTGACGAAGATTGACATAGGTTTTTACAACTTCCTCGATTACAGATTTTTCTTTTTGGATTTTTGAAGCATTGGCAGTGTCATCCCAAAAACCGTCCATTCCTTCAATGCGGGCTATTTCTTCTAGGCGATTTTGTTTTTTCTCAATTTCAAAGCGACCTCCGTAGCAAATCAAGTTTGTCTACGTACGTTTTGATGGCGAGTTTTTTTTCATTAAGTTCAATTTTCAACTGTTCATTCATGATTATGCCTTTTTCATTGCTTTATAAATTTTTCCTACAAGCACTGACTCTTCTTTTTCCATCAAGGCTTCCTCTTTTGCCGAGAGTTCATGATCGTAACCTAAAAGGTGCAGAAAGCCATGGACGGCCAAATGAATGACCTCTTGCGGATAAGTGATGCCAAATTCACGCGCCTGGCTTTCAGCTTTCTCCCGACAGATAACGAGATCACCTAGTTCCATTTGGTCTAAATTTTTTGATTTGACCTTCTTGTCCGAACGGAGATTTTCATACACGGGAAAGGAAAGAACATCGGTCACTTTGTCAATTTGACGGTATTCACGATTAAGAGTCTTAATTTTGGATTTTCCACAAAGGGTCAAGCTCATACTGACTTGTTTGACGCCATGAAAATGGGGATTACTGCGCAGGTAAGCGTTTAATGTTTTTTCCAGCGGAGCAATCACAGCTTCCAGCCCATGACTCTTGTTGTTTTTTAATCCACTATCCTGATACGATATCGTAAACTTCATTCTCAATAATCCTTTGGTAAAAAGTACCAAAAAGTGCCAGGTGCCGCAAATGAATAAAAGTAATTTTGAAAAACTCGTAAATGTAATCGCCAAGCTTCGCCATCCCACTGAAGGTTGTCCTTGGGATCTTAAACAAACTCATGAATCACTTCTAAAATATTTATTGGAAGAATCTTATGAATTCATCGAAGCTGTTGAAGAAAAAGACCCTAAAAAAATGGAAGAAGAAATCGGGGACGTTCTCATGCAAGTTCTCCTTCATGCCCAATTAGGTTCAGAAAAAAAGCAATTCGACATTGAATCGGTTTCAGCGGCCCTGACAGATAAACTCATTCGTCGCCATCCCCATGTTTTCGAAAAAGCTCAAGATGGAATCACGGCCGATCAAGTTCTCATCAATTGGGAAAAAATTAAGGCCGAAGAAAAAGCACGTCTGGAAGGAGAAAAAACTCATCACCGTATCACGGCTTCAGCACTTAATGCTCCTCCTCTGGCAGCGGCAGTAAAAATCGGAAAAAAAACCAACGATATTAAATTTGATTGGGATGATTATCATCAAGTTTCTTACAAAGTTGAAGAAGAGTGGCAGGAACTCAAAGAAGAGCTCACACCTCATAGAGAACTCAATCGCGATCGTGTTTTTGAAGAAATGGGAGATTTACTTTTCTCAATTGCTCAACTCGCCCGCCATCTTGACCTAGACCCTGATGCCGCTCTCAAAAATGCCAACAAAAAATTCTTACGTCGTTTTCACGCCATGGAAGATCTCATGCTCGCTCGCGGTGTAAAGCTTGAAGACATGAATCAAACTGAAATGGATGTTTACTGGAATCAGGCCAAGGTAAATGAAAAAACTAAAAAATAAATGGATAACAAAAGAGCAGACTGAAAGACTTTACGAAATCCCCGTGCCCATTCTAGGCCTGACAGGTGGAATTGCAACGGGCAAAAGCACTGTTGCTCAATTGTTCCGCCAAAATGGCTTCGCAGTCATTGATGCCGATCAACTGGTTAAAAATGTCTATTCCACCCCCGAAGCACTTCAATTTGTAACTGAAAATTTCTCTAAGGCCATTAGCGCTGGAAAAATCGATTTCAAAATTTTACGCCAACTCGTTTTTAGTTCTTCTGAAGGACAACAGATTGTTGAAACTTTTATCTACAGCAAACTGCCTGGAGAATTTGTCAGGACTTTTAACAGTCTACCACCTGTTGAATTTGTTATTTACGACGTTCCCCTGCTTTTTGAAAAAAAGCTTGATCAGAAAATTGATTCTTCAATCTGCGTTTACTGTCCACGAGTGATGCAATTAGATCGTTTGATGAAGCGTGATCGTATCGAAAAAGATCTTGCTGAATCCATTTTGAACAAACAGATGGACATTGAAGAAAAAAGAAATTTAAGTGATCTGATTATTGAGAATGTGGCAGGCGTAGAAGAATTAGAAAGAAAATTTCAACAATTACTGGTGGAACTTATTTAGCTCCACCAGTGATTTATTTTTTAAGCTTCAGTTTCTTGAGAGATCATTTCCAGCGTTTCAGAACTCATTCCCGTCATACGGCACATATCATTGATACGTTTTGTTTCGGCCTTCAGATTCCCTACCAACGCTTTTAGAACATTGATCATTTCTTCATCTTTAGCGTGCGAAGTTTGAGAGATTTTAGACGCTGAGAACTGGACGTTTTCTAAATTATTTTTAATTGATTCCATTCTGTAACGGATGCTATCAAGATCCATACGTTCTCTTGATTCAACCATCATATCAACTTTAGTTACAGTGATGTCCAATTGAGTGACGACTTCATTGAAACTTTGAAGAACTTTCTCAAATCCTTTCATTTCGATTTTAATTTTTCCCAGGAATTGATCAACTCTCTGAGTGTCATCTTCATGGCTTTGGAATATTAGTAATTGATCAAGAACCTGAACGATACGTGATTTGAATTCCTCAACATTTGTTTTGAGATCTTTGAAATCACCCTTAAGAGTCGTAATCGTTTTCAGCGATTTAATGTAATCATCAACATTCTTCTCTGCTCTTTCAGCTGCATTCAAGATCTTACTTTGATCTTTGAACAACTCACGAGAAGAATTCATCGCATATCTAAATTGCTCTTCTAAATTATCGCGAGCTTCAAGCATTGAAGTTACACTTGTTTTAAAAGTGCGATACTTTTCCATTGATCCACGTTGATTTTCATACGAAGTTACCAGCGATTTTCTAATATCAGCTGATGTATTTCTTAAATCATGCGCTTGACCTTCAAGACGTTCAATCTCACGATTCAGTTCATCACGCATAAGCTCTGTTTTCTCAATATACTGATTAATCATCGAATAAAGATCAGCTGCCCCAGCTTTCTCTGCTTGAGTGCGAAGTTGGACTTTCATCTCAGTTGAAAGTTTTTCTTCATTTTGAAGTTCAAGCATCGTTAGAATTGGAGTTGTGATTGCTACTTTGTGGGCCATTAAGGCCTGTTCTGTTTCTTTCATTGGATAGAAAATAACAAGAATTCTTTTTTGTCCTGAATAATCAACGGGCGAAACATACATTTCAAACGGTGTTGGTTGGGCCATCGTGTTTGATTTTACTTGGATCTTGTAGTTTCCTGGAGCACTCATACGAAGGGCGCTGAGAACCGCACTGTTGTCTTCTAAATTTGTAAAACGCTGAAGGAAATCCCAAGTTAGTGAATCATCCTCTTCTTTGAAATTTTCCAACTGCCATTGTTCGTAGAAGTGTGAGTTACCCCAGACAACGTTTAAGTTTGAATCAAGAAGAATAGAAGCAAATGGTACGGCTTCCTGAAAAATTGAACCAAAGGCCATGCGTTTATGGGCATAGTCGCGATATTTATTGAAGTCTGCTGTGAACTCTGGTGAGTGCACAGTTGTCATTTTAGCTTCAACTGGAAGAAGTCCGTCTTTGATTGAATCTAAAATAAGTTTTTCAGTTTTTTGCGAACCTTTTTTAGCAGCAAAATTATAAAGAACAAATCCAAGAACACTCGCACCAATCAAACCTGTAAAAACAAAAATGATCGAATAAAGAATTGTCTGGGAACTCTTCTCAAATTGAATTTTCTTAAACGCAATCTCTGGTTCTACTTGTTTGAACCAAGCTGCATATTGAGTAGAGAAATCTTTAAATGTACGGTTGAATGTTTTGTGATCTTCAATATAACCGTTAAGTTTAGAAGCTTCTTCTTTTAAAACAGCGATACGATTTACAATTGCGACTTTGATTTCTGAAGGAAGACCAGATGATTCAGTAAAATTAGTCATGGCCTCAAGATCATTGTTCACTGATTGAACAAGATTTTGAGTTCTTTCGAAATTATATAAACCACCAACCATTAAACGGCTTGGCGAAATACGATTTCTTAAATTGATCGACATTTTTGTAAGTGTCGGCCACTTCTTCTCAGTGACGAACGCTTCAAATTGAGAAACTCTTCCATTCAAATTATTTAGAAGTGCAGACAATTCAGGATTCGATTGAAAATTGATAAGTGATTTTTCTACAACGCGGATGTTCTCATCAAATTGAGGAATAGCTTCAGTCGATTTGATTGATTTTAA